>JBIKNT010000095.1:0-6090 GCA_044358465.1 Ilumatobacteraceae bacterium | reverse complement strand
CATGGCGTGCTGCGGGTGAATATGCTCTACGTGGTACAACTCGCCAAAGTTGTCGTAGACGGCTTTCCAGTTGCAATCGAGTCGCACTGTTTGGTCGCCAACAAGAGTCATATTTTCCATGTGGAATGGAGCAATGCGATCTCCCACCATGCCAAGGTATTCGCGCAGTGGTGCTGCATTGTTGTCCATGCAGATCCACACAAGACCAGCAAAGGTGTCGACTTGTACTTGTTGCATGGAGCGCTCGTTGCGGTCGACTCCACCACAGAAGCGGTTGTTGTCGGGAACAACAACAAGTTTTCCATCGAGACGATACGACCAGCCGTGGTACGGGCAAACAAATTTTGCGACACATCCGCGATCTTCAGTGGCTACTTTTGCACCGCGATGTTGGCAGGCATTGTAGAAAGCGGCGATGTTGCCTTCCTGTGTGCGTGAGATGATGATGGACTCACGACCAAGGTTAAATACAGAGAAGTCACCAACGTTTGCAACATCTCTTTCTAAACATGCAAAGAGCCACATGCGGGGCCACAAGTTGTCGGCTTCACGCTGCATGTAAGTAGGTGAGAGGTAGCGCTCTGGGGTGATAGGGAGTGGCTCAACGGGCGCTGCTCCGTGCACAATTGTTGGTGTTGCCTTCACTTCAGCCATTGTGTCTCCTCGGCAAGTATTTGCTGTCCACATCGTACGCTGAATTCATGGGAAGGGAAATGGTCAGAGGAGCGCGAGTTGCCCACCATCGAGCACAATTTCAGAACCATTCACCATAGAAGCGGCGTCAGAAGCAAGGTATACAACGGCTTGCGCCACTGCGCTGGGGCTAATGAATTTCCCCGTTGGGTTGAGTTGCGCAAGAGCTGCTGCAACTGCGTCAGGGCCTTGCGAAACAAGCGGCGCTGCAACAGGTGTTTCGGTGGGGCCAGGCGAAACAGCATTAACACGAATATTGTGCTGCACGTATTGAATTGCTGCTTGTTTGGTGAGACCCAAGACCCCGTGTTTGGCAGCAACGTAGGCTGGGCCTGCACGGTGACTGCCGCGGTGGCTCACTGTTGATGCGTTATTGATAATGACCCCACCACCAGATGTGAGCATTGCAGCAAGTTCAGCGCGCATACAACGAAAAACACCGGTGAGATTGACGGCGAGCATGTCGTCCCATGAATCGTCGCTGTATGTATGAAAGTCATTCATACGATCAAAAATGCCAGCGTTGTTGAATGCAATATCGAGCCTGCCGAAAAGAGAAACTGCAGTTTCCACCATGGAGTTGATGTCGCTAGCTGAACGCATGTCTGCAGCACAAAAAGATGCAATACCACCGGCTTCTTGAATCTTGCTCGCTACCTTCTCCCCAAGGTCACGTCGTCGACCTACAACAAGCACTTGAGCGCCGGCATCAGCAAGCGCATATGCAGTTGCTTCACCAATCCCCGAGGTTGCACCAGTCACAAGTGCAGACTTGCCTGCAAGGCTAAGGCTGGGCACGTTTTTACTTCTTTACAACGTTTGCGTTATCTGAACGCCATGTGGGTTGCATGATGCGATGTTTGATGCGCCAGCCCCCTGCGGTGCGTGCAAAAACATCGTCGTAATAACCGCCAATGATGAAGTTGTCGCCACCCTCGGTTCCGGTTTTCACATGTTGGGCATGCAGTTGGCAACGATGTGTTGCGGTATCGCCCGTAACATTCACTTGATGATTGCCAACTAGGTGTTGAGTGAAATCGAGTCGTAGCAGTGAACCAGAAATGCGCGCGATGATGGCATCGCGTGAATCGCAGTGGACTCCGTTCAGCATTCCTGTTGCATCTGGCGCAAAAACGTCGTTCAGTGCGTCAAAGTTTTTGGTGTCGAGTGCCCATGTGTATGCAATAGCAACATTGACAATGGCATGGAAATCTTCATGTGTTGTTGTCATTGCTATAAGCCAATCCGGCCGGTTTCCTGGACAATTTGTGAACCGAGTTGCACGAAGCGATGGTTGCGATCGCCAATGACTTCTCCGGCCCCATCAACAACTAACACGTGTCCATTCACATAACTCGCTTCATCTGATGCAAGAAACAATGCCGCGTTAGCAATGTCGGCTGGCTGCCCTGCGCGGCGCATGGGGTTTGAAACACCAATTTTGGTGTTGGCATCGGTCAAGTTGTCGGAACTACCAGTCACGAGCCACGCAGTGAGCCCACTCACGGTTCCTCCGGGAGCAATGGCATTCACGCGAATACCCAGTGGCCCAAGTTCGGTTGAGGTGCTTTGAGTTAAACCCACAACACCATGCTTTGCAGCGGTATACACGTGTGGCCCTAAGCCTGCACGCACACCCGCAGTGCTTGTGGTGTTGATGATATTTCCTCCGTTGCCACTAGCAATCATGGCTTTTGCAGCATGTTTGATTCCGTAGAACACACTGCTGAGAAGTACATCTATAGAACGGCTCCATGCATCGCCAGGAATTTCTGCAACTGGCCCAACTGCACCAAGAATGCCGGCGTTGTTAAACATGCAGTCGATACGACCGAAATGCTTCACCGCAGCAGCAACAACGGCCTCAACCTCATTTTCATTAGCCACATCGGTTTTCACAAAAATTGCTTTGTCGCCAAATTTTTTGGCAAATGCTGTTCCGGCTTCAACTTGAATGTCGGCAACAACGCAGCGGGCTCCCTCTGCAATGAAGCGTTCTACGGTGCCAGCGCCAATACCGCTTGCACCACCAGTGATGACTGCTACTTTTCCTTCAAGACGACCGGCCATATTGGTTCCTTTGTATTGGGCAGTTACTGCACTTGGGAGAAACGGTAGCCGTCAGGTACATGAAGTAGATAAGTTGGAGAGATGTCCTCTAAGCCATCAGTTTCCATTCCATCAACGAACCCACCTGCTGACCTCGTCATTGAAGACCTCACTGTAGGAACTGGCAAGGAAGCCACCAAAGGCACCAACGTTGAAGTGCACTATGTCGGCGTTGCATGGAGCACCGGTAAACAGTTCGATGCAAGCTGGGATCGCAATGAGGCATTTGAGTTTCGTCTTGGCGCAGGCCAAGTCATTGCCGGCTGGGACCAAGGTGTTGCAGGTATGAAAGTGGGAGGCCGTCGTTCGCTCACTATTCCTGCGCATTTGGGTTACGGCAATCAGGGCGCAGGTGGAGTCATTAAGGGTGGCGAAACCCTCGTTTTCGTCGTTGATCTATTGAACGTCAACTAAATACATGAGGTAGGCTTGCCCTACGAAACAGATGCGCACCAGCGTGTCGCTTCAATGTGCTGTAAGTGTCATGTTGAAGGTAATCGAGACTTACATATGGTGACTTATGAATATCCTCGTAGTGGGAGCAGGAGGTGTAGGAGCCTCAATGGCTTCTATCGCCGAGACCAGGTCGTTCTTTACGTCTTTCGTATTGGCCGACATCACAAAGGCCCGAGCAGAAGAGGCCATTGCTGAACTTGACGACCCTGGAAGATTCATCGCCGAAGAGGTTGATGCTCGTAATGAAGCAGACCTTGTAGCGCTCATTCAGCGTGTGAATGCCGACATTGTTATTAACGCCTGCGACCCACGTTTGAACGACCCTATTTTCAATGCGGCCTACACCGCAGGTTGCAGTTACATCGATATGGCGATGAACTTGAGTACGCCGCACCCCACAAACCCATATGAAGAAGTGGGAACTCCGCTGGGAGAAAATCAAATTGCTTCCGATGAGAAGTGGCGTGAGCGTGGCATCTTGGCATTGGTCGGAATGGGCGTCGAGCCAGGACTCAGCGATATTTTTGCGCGCTACGCAGCCGATCATTTATTTGACACCATCGATGAAATTGGAGTGCGCGATGGCTCCAACTTGTCTATTGACGGTTTAGATTTTGCACCCACCTTTTCTATTTGGACCACTATTGAAGAATGTTTGAATCCACCCATTGTGTGGGACTCCACACGTGGTTTGTATACAACCGACTGCTTTAGTGAGCCCGAAGTGTTTCACTTCCCCGCAGGAATTGGGCCTATTGAGTGCGTGAACGTTGAACACGAAGAAGTGATTCTTGTTCCACGTGAGGTTGACTGCAATCGCGTGACTTTCAAATATGGTCTTGGCGCAGAATTCATCGACTGGTTGAAAACGTTTGCGTATTTGGGTCTCGACAGCACAGAAAAAATTCGTGTTGGAGATGTGAGTGTTTCGCCACGTGACGTATTGGCATCGGTATTGCCGAACCCGGCAAAATTGGGCCACCTCATGCATGGCAAAACCTGTGCAGGCACATGGGTACGCGGTACCTACGACGGCGCACCAAGAGAGGTATATCTGTACCACGTTGCCGATAACGAGACCACCATGAGGGAATGGGGTTCGCAGGCGGTGTTGTGGCAAACAGCAGTGTGCCCTGTGGTTGCCTTGGAATTGCTGTGCAATGGAAGCTGGAAGGCCACTGGGGTTCGTGGTCCAGAAGCATTCGATGCAGTGCCATTTTTGAACCTATTAGGTGACTACAGCACGCATCACGGAATGGTGGAAATGGGTCCTGGTCTGTGGCCAAGCCCGAAACCCACCGGGCAGCCAGGGTGGGATCGCCCCGTCCGACGTGCCATCGTTCCTGCTTAACGCCTATCGTTAGGACATGACCGCAACAGACTCAGGCCTACGTAAGTCTCCAGGTATCACATACCAGGAATTACTCGATACCGACACCCATCCTGTTCCTGAAGTGCTTCGCCTCGAATCACCTCGTTACCTAGGTTCTGCCGATGTTTCTATCGACCGATTCATTACGCGTGAATGGCACGAGTTAGAAAAAGAACGCCTGTGGGGAAAAGTGTGGCAGTTTGCTTGCCGCGAAGAGCACATTCCTGAGCCAGGCGACTACATCGTCTACGAAATTTGCAATAAGTCATACATCGTGATGCGCCAAAGTGATGGAACCATCAAGTCGTATGTCAATGCATGCTTGCATCGTGGCCGTCAGCTCAAGCAGTACGACGGTAAGTGCAGCGAAATTCGTTGTGCATTCCATGGTTTTGCGTGGACCAACGAAGGCAACCTGAAAGACATTCCTGCTGGTTGGGACTTCGAGCATGTTACGCCAAGCGAAGTTGGTTTGCCCGATGTCAAAGTGGGCACATGGTCTGGTTTTGTTTTCATTAACCCCGACCCACGTGCACAGTCATTTGAAAATTTCATTGGCGATCTCCCGCAGCACTTTGAGCGTTGGGACCTGGAAAATCGTTATGTGCAAGCACACGTTGCTAAGAAACTCAATTGCAACTGGAAAATTGCACAAGAAGCATTCAGCGAGGCGTATCACGTCAACGCAACGCATCCGCAAATTATGAACTACCTTGGCGACACAAATAGCCAAGTAGATATTTGGGACACCTTCAGCCGTGTCATTACGCCAGGTGGAACACCAAGCCCATTGCTCAAGCACATGGTGAATGAAGCCGACATCATGCGCGCCATGATGGACGTGCGTGTAGATGAAGAATTGCCAGTGGAAATTCCCGATGGCAAAACTGCTCGCGAAGTGGGCGCATCTTCTGCTCGCGACCGCTGGCGCACCATTGTTGGCGACAAGGTTGACGAATGGTCAGATGCCGAGTATCTCGATGCCATCGACTACACACTCTTCCCGAACTTCCACCCATGGGGTTCGTACAACCGCATTGTGTATCGCTTCCGTCCACTTGGCGACAACCATCGTCAATCGGTCATGGAGTGCTTCTTCTTGTCGCCATTTGTTGGTGAACGTCCGGCACCTGCTGAACTGCACATGCTCGATTTCGATGAGCCATGGTCGAGTGCAGTGGAACTCAGCACATTAGGAAAAGTGTTCGACCAAGACGTCTTCAACATGGAACGCGTGCAAATGGGTCTAGAAACCACAGTGAAGCCTGGTGTTACTTTGGCCAACTATCAAGAGTCCAAAGTGCGCTGGTTCCACGTCATGCTCGACGAATACCTGGGGGTATAACAATGCTCGGCATCACACACCCGCTCACCGGATTGCTCTACGAACAAGACGGACAGGGCAATATCAAGGTCAGCGATGGCGCTAAGTGGGGCCTTTTCCGTACCGATGGCAAGTG
>JBIKNT010000094.1:0-6092 GCA_044358465.1 Ilumatobacteraceae bacterium | reverse complement strand
CACGAATTCCTTCACGATACGACGACACCCAATTCTTCACACCAAATTCAGCATCGCGAGCATTCGTGAAGTCGTTTCCGTATCGCGCCACATACCAATTTTCCGTTTCGCTTTTTGAGTTGCTCAGCGCACAAGCATCGACGGTGAGCACAATGGGCTTGCTTGTTAATGAGTCCACCCATTTTGCAAAACCAACACAGTTTTCCCCAGCAACATCGGCAATGACTGCCGACGACGCGACTTCAGCATCTTCAAGTAGTTCCACTACTTCGTCACTTGTTGCATCGTCGGGAACAACTACCTCCGAAATGTCTTCAACACGCAAGCCCGACTTCACTAAGACTGGCCGCACGATTGATGCAAAAATCGAATTCGACTCCTCGCTCCCACTGTGCACAACGCTGACGCTTTTGTTTTCAGCGGCAGCCACTATTGCCAACGACAGCATGAGTCCGGGCATTCCTGGCGTTATTGCCGTTAATTTCTGAGAGACCAACACAGACACGCCGACGGGGTTAGCTACCACCACAGGAATGTCTTGAGATACCTCTTCCAATGCAGTGCCAATATCTCCGACACCCTCATCGGCAGCCACAATTGCGTACACCTTGTTCTGCGCAAACTCCTCAATACAGTCACCCAGCGTTTGGTCTTGGGAAACTTCACACTCCTGCAGCACCAACGGCCTGCCGCCCACACCTGCGCGTTGTGCATTTACGTACTTTGAGATCTCTTGCAACACACTGGCTTGCGAAGAACGCGTAAGCACCCCAAGTGCCACGGGTTCCCCCGATGCCGGCGGAACCGTACTGGTGGTGGAGGTGGCCAGCGGCTGCACCGTTGTGGATGTTGACGTGATTGTGGTTTCGGTCGACCCAGCCGACCCACACGAGGTGGCGAGCACCAGAAGTGCAACTAGACAATGGGTTCGCGCTCTGGGTCTTTTACAATTCACCACTCGTGTTTACACTATGACGACCGCTGAATTGCGGACTTTCTCTAGGGGGAACATGAGCGCAGCACTTTCCGACCACGACGCCATTCGACAAGTTGCCGCCAGGTACGCACGCGGCGTAGACCGCCTTGACGGCGACCTCATGAAATCGGCATACTGGCCAGAAGCAACCGACGACCACGGGGTGTTTGTGGGAAATGCAATGGCGTTTTGCGACCGTGTGATTGACTCTCACCAACGCTTCACCGGCACCATGCACTGTGTCATGAACCACGCCATTGAAGTGAACGGATCCACCGCCTCGGGCGAGATCTACAACGTCACTTATGTGTTCCGTACCGACAATGGCGTTGACCACATCGACACGTGGTTTGGGCGGTATCTCGACCAATATGAAAATCGCAACGGTGAATGGCGCATCATTGAACGCATCTGTGTGCACGAGAACACCACGAGCCAGTCAATCGACACTCATATGCCCATCGACGCGGCAAAGTTTCGCCACGGCAGCATTGACCGTGGCACTGCTACCCCACTTGGTTATTAGCCACGACCTACAAGTTCGAGAGCGCCGAGCACTTGCATTTCAATAGCCGAGCGAGCGTCGAGCACTTCTTTCACAGCATCGATACGACCCTGGTCGCCACTACGAAATGCTGCGCCCACTTCCTCTGAGAGCAGTGAACTGACCTCGTGATACCACGCCAGCACATCTTCTAGGTGCAAGCTTGCTGGCTGTCCAATGGGCTTACCTGTGAGCGCACCAATTTTTTCTGCCTCTTCATGTACCCATGCAATTTCATGTGCAGCACGACGTGAACAACCCATGAGGATTTGATCGATTTGCTGCAACATAATTTTGGTGGTCTCGGTTTGCACTTCACTTGCCACCACTGTTCGTAACTCTTCAGCAATACCAGCGAGCAATTGTTCGGTTGTTGGTCGTGAAAACATTTACTTCCCTCCATTTGCTGCAGCAGCAATTTGCTTCATTGGTTCAGATAATTGCCCCAGGAAGTTCAACCACATGCTTTGGCCAAAGAGCACTGAGCTCAAGTTGAATACCGAGTTAAACAAATGGTTTTCACCTTTTGCCCAAGCAGCACCACCCTGCATCAGTTGCTCTACGGTGCCCACCACGCCGAGCACTAAGAAGTACGCAACAGTTGCGGGGTTCACTTGTAATTCATTGAGCCCAGTGAGTTCTCGGTAACGAGCACAAAACCCTTCAATGCCATCATCGCCTAAAAGGTCGGGAGGCGAAGCTTGCGACACTGCTTTGAAATAGCCAATGTCTTCACGTGGGTCGCCAATTCCGGCAAGTTCCCAGTCGATGACCTCTATGTGCCCATCGGCTGTGACCATCACGTTGGCGCACTGGAAGTCGCCATGCATGAGCACAAGCGGTGCTGGCGGCGGGCGATGCGCATCGAGCCACTCGGCTACATAATGAAACACGGGGAGCGACTCGACGTGGTGATTGCTCGCCTCGCGCCACGAGTTAATGCGTTTGGTCATGTACGCATCCCAACTTGCTGGACGTTCCATGCTTGCCGGCAAAGCACTAATAGGAATGCTCTGATACGAAGCAATGGCTTCTGCCAGGCGAACATTCAAACCTTCAATGGAGTTCCCTGCAGCAACGTATGGCAAAAATGAAGTGGACTGTGAAAAGTCCATCACAATTGCCAATGTTCCAAGGTCTTCGCCTGTTGCATCGAAATACAAAGCGCGAGGAGTGCGTACCCCAGCATCGCCAACGATACGCAAAAGTTCATATTCTTGAACACGGCTGGTATACAACAAGCTCTTGTCGGCTGGTGGGTCGCCACGTAAAACAAAAGTAGAGATGATGCCATCGTGCGCAACATCGGCCCGGGCCAACAAGCGGCTATAGCCGCCTGTCATGACCTCATACTTTTCCACCGAGACGTTTTTCCACGTGGGTTCTACCTTTTCAAAAAAGGCTTTGACCCGCTGTGGCATTTCCTCTAAATGAAGCACGATTCCCCCAATCGATACTGCGGCTCCTCAACACCGATGCGGTGTTGTAGTTACCTTCTTAGATAGTAGGCACTTCAACATGGCGTCCGAACACGTTCGCCATGGTGTTCATCATTTCGCCCAAAGTTGCATATGCCTTTGAAGCTTCGATGAGTGTGGGCATGAGGTTGATTGACGGATCGGCTGCTTCTGTTGCCAACTTTGCCAAAACGGCGTCGACAGCAGCCTGATTACGGTCGTGCTTCACAACGTCGAGGCGCTTCAATTGACGCGCTTCGTCTTCATTAGTGATTTGCAAAATGTCGAGGTTGTCGTCTTCGTTGCCCTCTTTGAACTTGCTCACGCCGACAATGGTGCGACGACCCTGGTTGAAGGAACGCTCAAGTTCGTAAGCCGAGTCGGCAATGCGACCCTGGAACCAGTTTTCTTCAATTCCTCGGATGCAACCTTCCAAGATGGAACCCTCGCCAAGTTTGTCGAGGTGAGCAAAAATTTCTTCTGCCTGACGTTCCATTTCATCGGTAAGTTCTTCAACGAACCATGACCCACCAAGTGGGTCGGCCACGTGGGTGACATTGGTTTCAAAGGCAATGACTTGCTGTGTGCGCAATGCAATACGAGCGGTCTTCTCGGTGGGCAATGCAAGTGCTTCGTCCATTGAGTTGGTGTGCAAACTCTGCGTGCCACCCAAAACTCCGGCAAGAGCTTCAATTGCTGTACGTACGATGTTGACCTCTGGCTGCTGAGCAGTAAGCGACACACCTGCTGTTTGCGTATGGAAACGCAATTGCATGGAGCGGTCGAGCTTGGCGCCATAACGCTCTTTCAACCAACGTGCCCAAATGCGACGAGCAGCGCGATACTTCGCAATTTCTTCGAAGAAGTCGATGTGTGCGTTAAAGAAGAACGACAAACGCGGAGCGAATGAGTCGATGGGCAAGCCAGCTTGCAACGCGAGTTCTACGTAAGCAAAACCGTTGGCAATAGTAAATGCCAATTCCTCAGCGGCAGTAGAGCCCGCTTCGCGAATGTGGTAACCCGAAATAGAAATGGAGTGCCACTTTGGCATTTCCTCGGCGGTGAACGCAATGGTGTCGCGCACCAAACGCATGCTCTGACGTGGAGGGAACACAAATTCTTTTTGTGCTTGGTATTCCTTCAAGATGTCGTTCTGCAATGTGCCACCAACGCGGGCACGGTTCACGCCAGCTTTTTCAGCCTGCGCAATGAACATGGCGAAAATGACTGCAGCTGGAGAGTTGATGGTCATTGACGTGGTGATCTGTGACAGATCGATGCCCGAGTAGAGGTCTTCCATGTCGGCCAAGGTGTCGATAGCTACGCCACAACGACCCACTTCGCCTTCCGACATTTCGTCGTCGGAGTCGAGGCCCAACAATGTGGGCATGTCGAATGCAGTGGAGAGTCCGTCGCCACCCGACTTGATGATTTCCTTAAAACGCCAGTTGGTGTCTTCGGCAGTACCAAAGCCAGCGAACATGCGCATGGTCCACAACTTTGAGCGATACATCGACGCATACGGCCCACGGGTGTACGGGTACACGCCAGGGTGTTCGGCATCTTCTGGCCCGTACACAGGCTTGATGGGAATACCCGACATCGTGGTGTATTCGCCCTCACGCAATTTCGATGCCTCAAAGGCCTCGCTCCATTCTTGGCGCGGTGAGATTTTCTTGGCATCAGTCATGTGGGATCCTTTATTGGAGAAACGTTCTGGCATCAGCACCAGGGGTGCTGACAACTAGTCTCAATCTTATGGGATTTACCTTTGATTTGAACCAGACAGACCACCTCCTTTCCACAACTCGTGCCGTGCGCAAGCGCCTCGACCTCACCCGGCCGGTGCCCCGCGAACTCCTTATTGACTGCGTGCGCTTGGCCTCTCAGGCACCTGCGGGCTCAAACCTGCAAAAGTGGCGCTGGATGGTGGTCGATGACCCCGATCTGAAGATGGGCCTCGCCGAGATCTACCGCAAGGCGTACCTCCCCTACATCGAGATGCAGCGCGGCCAGGTGGAGAAGAAAGGCCGTACCGATGCCGACGGCATTATGGAATCTGCCGACTATCTCGCAACCATTCTGGAAAAAGTTCCTGCGCTTCTCATTCCTATCGGCCTCGACCGCATGCCTACCAACGCCGATGTTCAGGCGCAAGCTGGCTACTACGGCTCTCTGCTTCCCGCTGTATGGAGTTTCATGCTTGCAGCACGCTCGCGTGGCCTCGGCACCGCGTACACCACCTTGCACTTGAAGTACGAGCAAGAAGCAGCGCAGTTGCTCGGCTTACCCGACACCGTCACACAACTCGCACTCATTCCTGTTGCGTACTACACCGGTGAAGATTTCAAAGTGGGCAAGCGCCGCCCCGCAGAAGAAATCACCTACTTCAACAGCTGGAAGTCAACACTCTGAGTCCCCCCGACCCACGTATGCGCTCTGGCCTCATTGCCGGTGTGAGCGCATATGTGATGTGGGGCCTCCTCACTATTTATTGGAAGAACCTCCGCGGGTTTCCGCCCTTTGAGCTCATTGGCTGGCGCATTTTTGCCAGCTTCTGCGTCCTTGCACCACTCGTCATTTGGCACAAGCGCTTACGCATCATTACCACCGCTATGCGCTCAAAGGAACTGGGTTGGCGCCTCTTTGCCGCCAGCATCTTGGTCACCATTAACTGGAGCTCATATGTCTGGGCCGTTGCCCACGACCACGTTATAGAAACCGCGCTTGGCTACTTCATGGCGCCGCTGTGCACCATGTGGCTTGGCGTGGCAGTGCTGAAAGAAAAACTTAACACCGCTCAAAAAGTAACCATCTCACTAGCTGTTGCCGCCATCGCAATACTCACTGTTGGTTACGGACGCGTGCCGTACATTGCATTGCTCATTGCCGGTTCATGGTCGCTTTACGGGTTGCTCAAAAAACAAATACCGCTCAAGTCAATTGAAAGCTTGTCTGGCGAAATGATGTTTCTCTTTTTGCCTGCAATCGTTCTCATGATCACTCAAGGCGGCAGTAGCGACAGTGCAATGCAAATGGCTTCAACGTGGCAATGGGTGCTCATTGCTGGCACCGGCATCATTACCGTTATTCCGTTGTGGATCTTTGGCTACGC
>JBIKNT010000093.1:0-6112 GCA_044358465.1 Ilumatobacteraceae bacterium | reverse complement strand
GTCGGTGACGGGATCTTCAGGCGCGAGCCATACCAAGTTGTATTTCTCAACAACGCGTGCGGGTGACAGTGCAGTGTTTGGCGGAAGTGTTGCGCCCTTGCCCAGTGCAGGAACATGAGCAACATCACCTTGTGCGGTGAATTCCCAGCCGTGATACGGGCATTGCAAATGTTCGCCGACCACACAACCATCAGAGAGGCGTGCATTGCGATGCGGGCACTTATCGACAAAAGCGGTGAGAGTGTTGTTGATGCGGGTGAGTACGTATGGCTCGCCGAGCAACACCACGCGTTGTGGTGCATTGTGCAACAGATCTGCACTGCGCAACACCGGATGCCACGCATTGCGTAACCCTGGCGAGGTATTCGTGAGGGCAGTGGCAGGTGAGGAGTTGTTGCTCATCGCTCTTCGCGTTCGTAAGGAACGCCAAGAGCTGCCGGAGCGCCAAGACGCTTGTGAGCGAAACGACTAGAAACCAATACGAGAACAAGGATGGTCATGATGAACGGAAGCGCATCAAGCAGGTCGCCAGAGATATGGAAGCTGCGTGCTTTCAATGTGGTGCCGAGTGATTGGAGTGCACCAAACAAGTACGCGCCGACCAATGTGAGATCGGGGCGCCAGAAGCCGAAGATAACAAGTGCGATGGCAATCCAACCAGCGCCCTTGGTGAGGCCGTCGACCCAGGTAGACACAATGGCGAGGCTGTAGAACGCGCCACCAATGCCGGCGAGCATGCCACCCAAAATGGTGTGGAAGTAGCGGTATTTCACCACGCTGATTCCCATTGCGTCGGCTGTTTGTGGCGACTCACCAACCGCACGCAATTGCAAACCTGTTTTGGTGCGAAAGAGATAGAACGACGACGCTGCAACGAGCACCCAACTCACATACGTGAGAATGGTGTGATTGAACAGCAGTGGGCCAAGTATTGGTGTGTCGGCAAGACCCAACACGTCGAGCTTACGAATGGGGCGTGGTATTGGGCTCGAAGCAACTTCCCATACGTTGGCAAAGTAACTCGACAAGCCAAGTGCGCCAGCGAAAATAGTGATGGAGAGCCCAGCGACAGTTTGGTTAGCTTTCAACGTCACACACAAAAATGCGTGCAGGAGTGCGGTTAAACCACCAGCAAACATTGCAATGAGAATGGAAGCAAACACGGTGAACCATGCTGAACCACCAACGTGTTGCGATGCCCACGCGGCACTCACACCACCAATGAGCATCATGCCTTCAACACCGAGGTTGAGTACACCACTGCGCTCGGTGAATACGCCACCGAGTGCAGCGAAGAGCAATGGGGTGCCGTAAAAAATTGCTGAAGCTAAAATGACAATGAGAAGGCTGTTGTTCACAATGCAACCGTCGCTTTCTTTGCTGCAGTGTTGCGTTTCACGCGGTACTTCATGAGAATTTCACCAGCTACTGCGGTAAAGAGAATGAGACCTTGCAAGGTGCCCACCAAACCACTCGGGAAGTCGGGTCCTTGAAGTGAGTAACCCGCATTGGTGAGACCACCCAGCAGAATTGCTACAACAATGGCGCCCAGTGGGTTGAGTCGGGCAAGAGCGGCAACAACAATTCCGGTGTAGCCAAAGCTATTGAGCTGCAATCCCTTTGCATCGAGGTTATGCGTGAAGTCACCTACCTGGCTTGCGCCACCAATACCTGCGAGTGCACCAGACAGTGCAGTAACAAGCACGATGGTGGTTTTGGTGCGAATACCGATGTAGCGAGCGGCGCGTGGGGAGTCGGCAATAACACCAATTTCGAAACCGAAACGACTGCGCTTGTACAGCACCCACACAGCAACTGCCACAAAGGTTGCAAGTATGAGCCCGAAGGAAATACCTACGCCAGCAATTTCATACGAAGGCCAAAATGCTCGCTTTTCGAGTGGCTTACCAGAGGGAAAGCCTGCAGAGCGTGGGTCACGCCAATACGAAAGCGAGTTGAAGATGAGATAGTTCAAAACAATGCCCGCGATGTAGTTCATCATGAGCGACGTAATAATTTCATTGGTATTGAATTGCGCTCGTAACAGCCCAACAAAGCCTGCGTACATTCCGCCGAAAATCATTCCGGCAAAAACCATGGCAATGATGACAATGCCCACAGGGTATGAGTCGCCCATGACGAGGCCTGCGTAGGAAGCGCCAATGGCGCCCATGTACAACTGGCCCTCACCACCAATGTTGATGACACCTAAGCGAAATGCTGCAGCAGCACACAACCCGGTGAAGGCGAATGGAGTTGCAGTGCGCAGTGTGCCAGTGAGTGCACGCGTGGAAAGAAACCCGCGTTCAAAAATACGGTGATACACGTCGAGGGGGTTCTTGCCGGTGAGCAAGAGCACAATGGCGCCTACTGCCAATGCCGCCAACAATGAAATGAGAGGAATAGCCCAGTTCAGCCACTTGGGTTGCTCTAAACGGCGCTCTAAGCGCACTGGCGATTTCATGATGTTGCCTCCAGTTGGGCGCCGCCCATGAGCAAACCAATGGTTTCGCGGTCGGCTTTGTCGGCAGCAATGACGGCAACGATGCGACCTTCATACATCACAGCAATGCGATCGGCGAGCGACATGATTTCGTCGAGGTCTTCACTAATGAGAAGTACCCCTAAGCCATCGTCGGCTGCTTCTACTAAACGTTCACGCACCGATTCAATGGCGCCAACATCGAGCCCACGTGTTGGCGAAGCAGCAATGAGAACTTTTGGACCAGTAGAAAACTCACGAGCGAGCAATACTTTTTGCACGTTGCCACCAGACAACAGGCGTACTGCAGTTTGTGTGCTGGGAGTTTTTACGTCGTAGCGCTCAACAAGTTCTATTGCACCATCGCGCATTGCTTGGCGACGCAGTAAACCAAAACGTGAGAGCAGCGATGAGCGGTACGACTTCAATGCGAGGTTGTCTTCAACGGAATGGCCCGCTGCAAGCCCGGTGTGCAAACGATCTTCAGGAACGTGTGCAATTCCACCTGAAATTGCAGCGCGGGCTTTGCCGCTTTGCAATACTTTTCCTTCCACGCTCACTGAACCAGTAGTGGCATGACGCATGCCTGCAATGACTTCTGCAAGTTCACGTTGTCCGTTGCCAGCAACACCAGCAACACCAACAATTTCTCCACGACCAACAGTGAGTGTGATGCCATGAAGTGCATCGCGACCGCGGTCGTCGTGGCCGCCAAGGTTTTCTACGTGCAACACCACATCGTTTGCTTGCGCAGGTGTTTTGCGTTGTACACGCGTGAATTCCACATTGCGGTCCACCATCATGCTGGCGAGATCACGCTTGTTAGTAGAAGACGTATCGACGGTTCCTACCGTGCGGCCACCGCGCAAAACGGTAATGCGATCTGACACCGCCATTACTTCGTCGAGTTTGTGTGAAATGAAAATAACAGTGCGACCTTCGGCGGTCATTGCACGCAAGGTGCGAAAGAGAGCGTCGGCTTCGATCGGTGTCAGCACTGCGGTGGGTTCATCGAGAATAAGAACTTGTGCACCGCGATACAGAACTTTCAAAATTTCTACACGCTGCTGTTCACCAACACTGAGTTGCCATACGCGAGCCTCGGGGTCAACGGCCATGTCGTAACGTGCTGCGAGTTCTTTCACGCGCTCATTGATGGCAGCGGTGTCGAGAAGAAATGCAGTGTCGGGGTTGCCGAGCACCACGTTTTCTGCAACAGAGAATGTTTCTACCAAACGGAAATGTTGGTGCACCATTCCGATGCCAGCATTTAATGCATCGCGAGGTGAACTAAAAGAAACAGGGGCACCATTCAATGCAATAGTGCCTGCATCGGGTCGGTACAGACCCGTCAAAATATTAGAGAGTGTTGATTTACCGGCTCCATTTTCGCCAAGCAATGCAT
Organism: Ilumatobacteraceae bacterium; assembly: GCA_044358465.1. GTDB lineage: Bacteria > Actinomycetota > Acidimicrobiia > Acidimicrobiales > Ilumatobacteraceae > F1-20-MAGs119. Next base: position 2,225 of record JBIKNT010000093.1, on the reverse strand, counting down.
GCACTTCTCCGCGCAACAGAGTGAACTCCACTCCATCGTTAGCAACGACTCCAGGGAATCGCTTGACGACCCCAGACATATGTACAGCAATTGTGTTTGTCATGTTCCCCACTGCTCAGAACGCTAGACGACAAAGGGGGGGGAGCCGAAAAGGCTCACCCCCCTTTGACGAATAGTTAATACTGCTGAATTAACTTGCGGGGATTTCCCCAACAACGCCTTCTACTAAGAAGTTCTGCGCCATCAACTCACCATAAGTCGCCGTCTTGCCAGCAGGAATAACTTCCTTGCCGGCGTTGTCGTTCAACGGACCAGTGAACATTGAACCTGGAGCCTTGATGAATTCGGCTTTTTTAGCTTCAATTGCTGCACGGGCTTCTTCGGTCACCAATTTGCCGTAAGGGGCAAGGCGAATGAAGGCGTCTTCAAGGTCGCCGTAGTAGTTGCCTGCAACCCACGTGCCATCGAGGACGGCTTGGATACGAGGAATTTCATAGATATCCCAGTGGTAAGTAGTGGCCGTAAGCCATACGTCTGGGTAGTTCTCGCTTTGGTCGCTGTCGTAGCCAGCCCATGGAACACCAGCAGCTTTTGCGGCATCACCAGAAGCAGGAGAGTCTTGCGACTTCACACCAATCACGTCAGCGCCACCGGCGATGAGTGCTTCAGCGGTCTTGCGCTCAAGTGCTGGGTCGAACCAGTTGTTGGTCCACACAAGCTTCACTTCAGCATCAGGGTTAGCAGCGCGTGCGCCCATGGTCCAGGCATTCACGCCACGAATCACTTCAGGAATAGGAAATGCTGCAAGGATGCCGAGCTTGCCGGTCTTTGATGCAAACCCTGCTGCCATGCCGGTGAGGTAGTCGGTGTCTTCTGCTGAACCGTAGAACTGCGACAAGTTCGGCGCGCTCTTAAAGCCAGTAGCGAACTCGAAGCAGATGTCGGGGTTCTTTTCTGCAGCTGCAGCAAAAGCATCTTGGAAACCAAAAGATGTTCCGAAAATAACGGTGTTGCCATCGGCAATGAGGTCGTCAATCACCTGTGCGGTTTGGTCACCTTCAGGAACGTTTTCCTTGTAGGTGGTCACAATTTTGTCGCCAAACTTTTCTTGCACAGCAAGACGGCCTTCGTTATGTGCTTGTGTCCAACCACCATCGTTGATGGGGCCAACATAAACCCAAGCAGCCTTGAGTGGCTCTCCTTCTTTTGGTCCGCAATTCACTGGAGCAGCATCGGCTGTCCATGGTGTGAAGTTGGTTTCCCAGCCGGCAACCGCTGCTTCAGGAGCAGTGGTGTCGTCATGCCACGAGGCTTGCTCCCAATGCCAAAACGGCAATGGCGGGCAGCCACTTCTTTGTCATTCGCTTGTTCAACTTTTCCTCCCAAGGAAATATCAATGCGATGCCTTCGGCGAAGGCGATGTATTTATAGTAGAGCCTTGCGAGAAGGCGAAATTCCGGTTAGGAAGTCGGCAATTGTGCCATAGACTGACCGTGTCCAGGAGAGGTGCCAGAGCGGCCGAATGGGGCGCCCTGCTAAGGCGTTGTCTGTGTTAAAGCGGACCGTGGGTTCAAATCCCACCCTCTCCGCCAGGTGTTTTCGTGGTGCCCCGGGCACCCGCCATTGGCCTCAATTAAGGTTATCCACAGTGATTTTATTGGGTTTTACGGCTTCCTTTGCTTTTGGCCAAGTGCCCCGATAGACCAAAAGGTACCTGCGGGCGGAACTTGTGGGGCTTGTTATGACACACCAAAACAACAACTTCTGGGCTGACGCCGATCGGAACCCACGGTTAAGCCGACCCACCCACCCCTTGGCCCGGCGCCTGGGTGTGGTGGCCGTTGCGGTGGCTTTGTGTATACCTGTCGCTCGAGCCTTGGGCGACAACAACCCAGCCCCGGTACCAAGTGGTGCAGGAGCGGTTGCGGTATTGGAACCCGGCCGCGAACCCGAGCCCACCACCACAATTGCCACGCTTGCACCAGCACCACAAGTAGCTGAGGTAAAAGTGGTGGTGCAACCAGAAGTGAAAGCTCCGCAGTGCGGCGCAAAGTTCACTGTGCAACTTGGCGACTCGTGGAGTTTGCTCGCCGACTATGCCGGAGTGGGAACACGCGAATTACTCCAAGTAAATAAGGCTAATGCGCGCACAGTGATTGTTCCTGGCGACGAACTGTGTGTGCCAAGTGGTGCGCGTATGCGCCGCCCTGCACCCGTTGCAACAA
>JBIKNT010000092.1:0-6115 GCA_044358465.1 Ilumatobacteraceae bacterium | reverse complement strand
GGTATCGGTGATGTTTTTCGGTAGTGGAACAGATCGGCCGTCGGAGAGGCGCACTAAGTAGCCCTCCACAATTCCCGCGAGACCCAAAGTTCCGATAAACGCACTCACTCCAAAATATGAGACAACCACACCGTTAATGAGGCCGACAACCAAGCCAAAGAGAAGCGCGAATATCAGTGCAAAGAGAAAAGTTCGCTGGATGGACTCCGGGAGTATGTTTCCACCGCCGATATCGGTGAATGGAATTGTCGGCCATGTAATGACGTATTTATTTGTGAGCAAAAGCCCAAACATGCCGCCACCGAGCGTCAACGATGCAGCAATTGACAGGTCAAACTCACCAAGAATCAGCGCAATAGTGAGCCCGCAGGCCAAAATTGCAAGCACTGCTGATTGGCGAAGAATTAGGGTGAGGTTGTTTCCAGAGAAAAATCGTTGATCTCCAAGTTTGATTTCACACAACACCGTGAAAATCAGGACAAGCAAACCAAGAAAAACGATCGTTCCGTATCTTGCTGAAAACGCTAGAGCGTTTTTCGACGCCAATGATCCTGGTTTGACTTGAGATCTCTTTTGCATCAACTCAGAAAGACCCAACTCAATTCCCCTTTTCGCTGGAAACAACCCCCACGATTGCCCCACGGTTTTCTCTCTTCAGTATTACTGGTAATGTGACTATAGTCAAACCAAAGTTGGGTAAACATTGGGGCGCCAATTTGGGGGAAGGGATTGAGAATTGTCTGACTACGTCGTACAAATCGAGGGGCTCTGTAAGCGTTTCCCTGGCGTCCAAGCGCTCAATAACGCAAGTCTGCGTATTAAACCAGGCGAGGTGCATGGGCTAGTCGGTGAGAACGGCGCCGGAAAATCGACTCTCATCAAGATCCTCGCGGGGGCTCAAAGCAGCGACGCAGGCAGCATTCTTATTGATGGCGAGCCATGCGAAATCAACAGCGAAAGGGAAGCGAATGCTCTAGAGCTTCACTTCATTCATCAAGATGCCGCGCTCGTCAATCGTCTCAGCGTTGCAGAAAATCTCTTTCTCGGAAAACCACTTCCGAAAAAACGTTTTGGCGTCTCTTGGGAAACACTTGTTGCTCAATCTCGAGAAATTCTTGCAGGATTTGTAGATATTGACCCAATGACTCCTGTGTCGCGGCTCACGGTTGCTGAACGGTGGATGGTTGCTATAGCAAGAGCATGCGCTGGCTCACCTCGACTCGTTGTTATGGACGAACCAACAGTTGCCCTCGCCGACAGCGAAGTAGTCAAAGTGTTTGAGGCAATCGCCCAACTCAAAAAGAAAGGTTCGGCAGTCCTATTTGTGTCTCACCGACTTGCCGAGGTATTAGAAATCGTCGATCGAGTCACGGTCATGAAAGACAGCGAAACTGTCGCTGAACTCCCGCGCACTGGACTCACGAAAGATATTCTCATCGAGGCCATCACCGGCAAATCATCCGAAGCATCTGCCGCATCATCGCTTCCCACTCTCAGTCAAGAACAAGCAGTCCTTGAAGTAGAGAACCTGTCTGGCGGACCTCTCGTCGATATCTCTTTCTCACTTCGTCCCGGTGAAATCCTTGGCCTTGGGGGTCTTGTGGGGTCTGGTCGCACTTCACTCTTGTTAACGCTTTTTGGTCATCACCCCCCAACAAGCGGGCAGATCAAAGTGAAAGACAAGCTCGTCACATTTCGCTCTCCAGCAGATGGAATACGCAACGGTCTCGCTCTCATTCCCGAAGATCGGCGTTCAACTGGGATCTACCCTTTACGAACCATTCGGGAAAACACTGTCTTGGCTCACCTACGACAATTCCGTCGTTCTCAAAAACTTCCCCTTCCTCACCTCCAATCGGAAATCGAAGCGACCGATAGTCAAATAGAGCGACTACGAATAGTGACCATTGGGCATACCCAACGCATCGGGCAGTTGTCGGGCGGCAATCAACAAAAGGTTTTGTTGGCCAGGTGGCTGGTTGCAAAAAATACCAATGTTCTGCTGCTTGACGAACCCACCAAAGGGGTCGATGTTGGAGCTCGTGGAGAGATTCTGCGCCAGATAGCACAACTCGCTCAAACGGGTGTTGCCGTCATCATTGCGTCTTCAGATCTTGATGAAGTTGCTCAAATTGCTCATCGTGTTTTAGTTCTACGCGAAGGCCGCCTTGTGGCCGAAATTTCACATCCCATCACCGAGGCAGAGATATTGCGCCATTGCTATGGTCACGCCAATGAATCGGTGGCGTAGAGATGCACACCTACTGGACATTAGAAGAGCACAACGGCTGTGCTCTTATCCGCAGTAATCCAACCCCTCGCGGAACAATGACAATTGAAGGAGCCGCCCAGTTACTTTCCCTGCTCGAGCGCTGCACAAAGCAAGCACTCCCGCCGCCACTAGTACTTGAAATCAACGTTCTTCACGCAGAGTTAAAAGAACTTCAAGAGATGGCATTGGGACGACCCATTGCCGATTGGGCTCCTTGGGTTAATGCAATTTCAGCGGTCGAGAATTACCCAAACCTTCTTGTTGTTGTAATTCCTGAACAAGCAACTTGTGGTGGGCTTGAAATAGCAGTTGCGGCCGATATCAGAATTGCAGCGGCAACTGCGCGACTCGGGCTTCTTGAAGCACGAATGGGAATCATCCCGGGCGCAGGCGGAACTCAACGACTTCCTCGAATAGTTGGATTCGGACAAGCCAGTGCGTTGATCTTTAGTGGTGCTGTCATCTCTGGGGAACGAGCAGAAAAAATCGGTCTGGTGGAGTGGCTCAGCGACGACCCCGTATCTTCAGGAATGAAGTTTGCTGAACGATGCCTGTCGAATAGCAACGAAGTTCTGATCGCTGCCAAAAAAGCCATCCGTGCTGGTCGATTTGAAAATTTAGATGGATACAAAACTGAGGGTAGAGGATTTTTATCTCTCGTAGCTCTACCCACTGCAACAGCAAACATGAGTCATTGGCTATCGGAACAAGAGCAAGGAGTGAATCCGGCTCTCCTACCGATACAAGAGTTTCTGTGAGCAAATTGCTTTCAGAAAAGAATGTTGTGCGCACCCGCGTATAACGAAAACAACAAGGGGGAATAATGAAAAAAAGAAACACATTAATAACCACTTTGGCACTTACCGCACTCTTAGGTGGACTGGTATCGTGCTCAAGCGACAGCGACAATGACGCTGCATCAGAGCCACCAGCGACCGATGCAGTAGTTGCAGATTCAACTGATGCTGAAGACACCTCTACTCCTGCAGAAACCACCGGAGCTGATCTATCAATATTTGCAGATAAAAATATCGGCCTGATCTCATTGGCTCCTGGCCTTGAGCCGGTAGATCGCTTAGGAAAAGGTGTTGAAGATTGTGTTGCTGCAAACGGTGGCAAAACTCAAGTATTTGATGCCAAGGGCGGAACTGAAGCAGTACAAGCTTTCGAACAGGCAAATAGCGCTGGAGTAGATGCAATTTACAACCTTGCAAACGACATTGGAAATGGTTCGCTCGATGCCGCTCTCAAAGCAGCAGGTGACGCAAAGCGACCAGTAGTTACGGTATGGGGCGGACAACGTACAGGCTCATACTCAATCACCGGTCTTGAGTTCCAAAGCGCTGCTCGCGTTGGTCAATATTTGATTGACAAAATTGCAGCAGAAAATGGTGGCGCAGCAGCAGGTGACGTACTTGTAGTTAACGCACGCGTTACTCCAAGCTTGCGTCAACGTGCCGATGCGTTCACTGCAATGGTTGGCGAAGATACTGAATACCCAGACATCAAGGTGACCTCGGTAGAAGTTGACATTTCCAATGCACTTGCTGATGCTCAGGCAAAAGTTGAACAGGCTTTCCAAGCAAACCCGAAGATCAAAGCTGTCTTTGCATCTTTCGACACTCTTGGACAAGGCGCAGCAACAGCAGTTGACGCATCAGGAACCGATGCATTCGTTGTTTCATTCAATGGCGACTCAACTGCCCTTGACATGATCCGTTCTGGCAAGAGCTTCAAAGCAACTGCAGGAAACGACCTTGAAGGAACAGGCGCACTTGCTTGTGAACTACTTGCGAAATTACTTGCTGGTGAAACTCCTGAAGCAACAACCTTCTGGATGGATAGCCCGCTTGTCACAGACAAAAATGTTCCTGCAAGTGGCTTTGCTACTGGACCTGGTTCATTCACACTCTTTGGCAACTAAGGAATACTTAATAAAACTGAATGGAAGGGCGGGGCTGAAAAGCCCCGCCCTTTTGGTTATCCGCGTCTATTAATCAACTCAACAAGAACAGTGAAGGTACCCACGTCATTTGCCTCGACATCAAGGATTGCAAAGAGACACTCCATCGAATTACAAGCGCTGGCGGGAGTGCAGAAACAGCCGTCATGGACGTCACTCAATTATCTGAGTGGAAGCATCAAGTGAACAAGGTTTTAAAAGATCATGGCCACATCGACATATTGGCAAATATTGCTGGAGTAGTGGCACAAACAGCCGACACAGCTGTGGAGCTGGAAGAAGCTGAATGGGACAGGGTTATTGGCATTGACCTGAAGGGAGTGTGGTTAGGAATGAAGACCGTGATTCCTTCGATGATCGAAAAGCGATACGGCCGAATTCTGAACATTGCTTCGCTTGCCGCCCTGAGAGGACTACCTAATCTTTTCTCATACAGCGCCGCAAAAGGTGGCGTCACGGCCATTGCCCGACTGGGAACACCACGAGACGTTGCCCATATGGCTGCGTACCTCACGTCACCCGAGGCAGAATTCATCACTGGTCAGACTTTTCCTTGCGACGGCGGTTGGTCGACAAAATAAAAAGTGTGGGGCCGTCAGGCCCCACACTTTTTAACACCACCCCACTAAGGGAATTACATTAAGGAATTACTATTTCAACGCTTATTAGGCGGTGAAGTCGTACTTGAATGATGGGTCACCAGAAGTTGTGCCATCAAGATGAACGACGTGTGAAGAGCCTCCAGCCCAACCAATGAAGTCATTCACAGTGAGATCGCCAATGCGCTCTGACCGTGGATTTGGCTCAGCATGGTTTTGCAAGAGCACTTCAGTATCGCTTTCGAAGATACCGAGCGACTGGAAACCTTCTGGGCAGTCACTGAATGGAGTGTGGAAAGAGCCGGCTGCCTCGTATGAGAACATTCCTGTCTCTACACGGTTGTCGCCTTCGCGGTATCCAAACCAGCCTTTTACTGTCCATGCCATTGCGCGGCAAATATGGAAGTGCGATGGAAAATCTGGTGCGCCTGGATCCATTTTGAAACCAAAAGCGACGGTGTTTGTTGGAGCATGAACGGTGAGAACTTTGAAGTAAGAACCGTCAGCAACTTCCACCCAATCGATGTCGTTACTCTGCACGTCGGCAGTAATTTTTTCAAGTGATGTTACTATTGGCATTTTAACCCCCGTTGTTGTTGGACTATTGGTGACCCACGTTACCACAGCACCGTTTGGTTTGTGAAGGGGGTCACCATCAATTTAATTACCGGCTACCCGACGATCCATTCCTACCCAATATGGCTCGCGTAGGACCTTGCGTTGCACCTTGCCTACTGGGCTCTTGGGTAGAGGTTCGGTTTGGAAGAACACCTCGGCCGGTTTCTTGTACGAACCAAGAGAATTGGCACACATTTCCCTAATGTCATCTGCGGTGACGGAAGCTTTTTCCACTACGACACAGCAAGCAGCAGGGCTTTCTCCCCATTTTTCATGCGGAATGGAGAAAACTGCCACTTCAATAACGTCGGGATGGCCCATAATGACGTTTTCTAGCTCAGCAGGCCAAATGTTAAAGCCCCCAGAAATGATCATGTCATCCTTTCGGTCCAATACATATAGGTACCCATTGCTGTCGAGCTTTCCGATGTCACCTGTGAGAACGAACCCATCTGGGGTCATGCGCTCGGCCGTTGCTTCGGGGTTTTCCCAAAAGCCCAACATCTGGCCATCGCAATGAATGGAAATTTCGCCTTCCTCGCCTATGGGAAGGACCTTGGAGGAATCTTCAGGATCGCGGATCTCTAAATAAGCAAATGGCAATGCTCGCCCGGCTGACCGCAATGGGCTTGAGCCCTCCACGGTGGAAAACCATTCTTTCGG
>JBIKNT010000091.1:0-6182 GCA_044358465.1 Ilumatobacteraceae bacterium | reverse complement strand
ACAAGTATTTCCTTGGGTTGAAGCGCATCAGCATCGCGTAGTAGCGAGTACAGCTCTCGAGCATAAAGTTCTCGATCTTCGTGTCCCAATATTTTTACAAATGGAACTTTGTTTAATGCACATTGTTCCTCGTACGAAGAAAGAGCATCACTGTTTTCAAAAAGTTTGACAGTTGCAAGTGGTGCGTAATGAGAAAGTTTCATGCCTGGAGCACGAGATTCACCCGTGAATTCCTCGGTAGCAACAATTCCTGTGTGCCTCAACGCAGAGTTGACGAGTTCAAGGGTAATAGCGCCCTGACGAAGTATGGCCGGGGGATTCACGGTGCAATCGACAATGGTTGATTCAATACCAACAACACAATTACCTCCGTCGAGCACAGCGTCGATGAGGTTTCCCATATCGCTCAGTACGTGTTGAGCAGTTGTCGGGCTCACAGATCCGTATTTGTTAGCCGACGGAGCAGCAATTGCTCCAGAGCCAACTTGAGAGAACGCGTGAAGCACCTTTTGAAATGTTTCGTGAGCAGGCACCCGAAGCGCAACTGTCTCGCGACCACCTGAAATCTCATCAATTACTTTGCTCGATCGTTTGACAAGAAGAGTGAGAGGTCCAGGCCAAAATGTAGTGGCGAGTGTTTCAGCCACAACGTTGAAATCGTCCGAAAATATTCGAGCACTGTTGACGTTTTCAACATGAATAATGAGCGGGTGCCCGTTTGGCCTATTTTTTGCAGAGAAGATCTTCTGTACTGCAAGCGCGTTAGTTGCATCGGCTCCGAGACCGTAAACGGTTTCGGAGGGCAGTGCAACTGTTCCTCCGGCACACAGAATTTCGGTTGCTTGAGCTATGCCTTGCGCGTTGTCAATTAACTGCAGGCATTTTCGCTGTTCTTCACTCACGTAAAATTCTCTTCCAACCACTGAACCAAAGCATCAATGAAACTAAAAGAGTTGGGTGTTGCGAAATGGTCGGTGCGTGGAAGAATTTTGAGAGTTGAAGAGGGAAGTGCTGACGCGAGTTTCTCGGAAGGAAACGCAAAATCTTTGTCGCCAATGGCAACAAGTGTTGGTTGAGCCAAAGTACTGAGTCCGGCGACCGTAATGCCCTCTGAAGGCGGCCTTCTCAATACTGCAGCGAGGGCCGCTGGGTCGTTGCCATCACGATTGCCGTATTGACCAAAGAGTCGGGCGACATTGTCGCTCGGGTCGGCACGACCTTCTAGCCCGGCGAGAATCCTTTCGGTTTCCTCGGGCTTGTGCGGCTCAAAGACGCCATCACCGATGCCAGAAAAACACAGGCCTTCGAATCGCTCGGGTGAGCGAACAGCGGCTCTGGCCAATGTGAGAGCTCCAAGAGAAAACCCCACCGCTATTACTGGATCTAGAGGGAGCTGCGACAACAGGTATCCCGCCAGATCGGTATACGCCTCGGGGTCATGAGGTTTATCGGCATTGCCATGGCCCAGAAGGTCGATGCCAGTGACGCGGAAGCCAGATTCAGCCAATATGTCGGTGACCCCCGGATCTTGCCACGTGCTTACAAAAGATCCGCCCCATCCATGGATGAGAACCACTGTTTTCTGACTCATAGAGGCATATCCTAAGACAAGTGCGTTTTTTAAGCGAGCTTCCCGCCCATGACCTGACCTATAACGACGTGTTTATGGTCCCCAGTAGGTCAGATGTCCCCAGCCGATTCAATGTAGATCTCACTACACCTGATCTTGTGGGTACCACCATTCCCGTGGTTGTTGCCAATATGACAGCTGTTGCTGGCAGACGCATGGCCGAGACCATTGCCCGTCGTGGTGGACTCGCCGTGATGCCGCAAGACATTCCGCTCGACATTATTGAGTCGGTGACTCGTTTTGTGAAAGGTTGCGATGCCGTCTTCGAGACGCCCATCACCCTTGCACCAACGGACACTGTTGGCAATGCGCTGAGTCTCATTCACAAACGCGCGCACGGCGCAATTATTGTGGTCGACGAATCGAACAGGCCCATAGGTATTTTTACCGAACACGATGCCTCTGGTTTTGACCGTTTTACTCAAGTGCAACACGTGATGAATCGAGACATCATTTCGCTCGATGCTCAGATGTCTCCAGAAGAGGCATTCAACTTCCTCACCGATCACCGACTCACTTTCGCCCCAGTGGTCGACAGCAGTGGTGCACTCAAAGGCTGTATGACGCGTAAAGGCGCTCTTCGGAGCACCATTTACAAACCAGCTTTGAACGCCGACGGCAAATTCATTGTCTCAGTTGCAGTGGGCATCAACGGAGACGTTGCCTCGCGAGCAAGAAGCCTCCACAACATGGGTGTAGATGTTCTCGTCATCGACACCGCACACGGGCATCAATCACGAATGATCTCCACTATTGAAGCAGTGCGCAAGGCAGTGCCAACTGCGACTCTCGTTGCAGGCAACGTGGTAACTCCGCAAGCAACGCGCGACCTTATTTCTGCAGGTGTAGACATTGTGAAAGTAGGCGTCGGACCCGGTGCAATGTGCACCACTCGGATGATGACGGGTGTCGGGCGTCCGCAATTTAGTGCTGTTTTAGAGTGCGCTGAGGCAGCCCGAGCATTGGGCAAACATATTTGGGCAGACGGTGGCGTGCGCTACCCACGCGACGTTGCCTTGGCGCTTGCCGGTGGGGCCGCAAGTGTGATGTTTGGATCTTGGTTAGCCGGAACCTATGAGTCGGCAGCCGACACCCTGCGCGACACTGAAGGTCGTTTGTACAAAGAGAGTTTTGGCATGGCTTCAAACCGCGCAGTTCGTAACCGCACCAGTACTGAAACGCCACTTGAACGCGCCCGCAAAGAGCTGTTTGAAGAGGGTATTAGCACCTCTCGCATGTATCTCGACTCCGATCGTCCAGGCGTTGAAGACATTGTTGACCAAATTGTCGCAGGCGTGCGTTCGGCATGTACGTATGCCGGAGCATCGAATATCAACGAGTTTCACGATCGCGCTGTAGTGGGCATTCAAAGTGCAGCTGGATACGACGAAGGACGCCCACAAGGAACCACCTGGTAAAGAAATGAGCAAACGTCTACGCATAGTGGCAATAGACGGTCCTGCAGGCGCCGGCAAATCAACAATCGCCAAAGCTTTGGCGGTTTCATTGAATATTCCGTATCTCGATACTGGTGCCATGTATCGCATGGTCACTTACGCGGCGCTGCGAGACGGTATCGACTTGAACGATGAGTCTGGCGTAGCTGATGTTGCCAAGCGAATGAATGCGGTCATGTCGTCAGATCGCTTCCTTGTAGATGATGTAGACGTAACAGACATTATTCGTGGCCCAGAAGTAACCGAGGCTGTAAGCACAGTTGCAGCTCTGAGCGCGGTGCGCAATGAGCTGCGTGCATCGCAACGATCGTGGGTTGAACATGCTGGCGGCGGTGTTGTTGAAGGTCGTGATATTGGCACCGTCGTTTTTCCCGACGCAACCTTGAAGGTGTTTCTCACAGCATCTCCGGCAGTGCGAGCACAGCGTCGGGTATCACAGTCGGGAGGAGATGTTGTGGTGATTGAGGAACAAATACGACAACGAGACCATCTTGACTCAACAAGGGCCGACAGCCCATTGCGTGAATCAAATGACTCGCTATTTATAGACACAACCGAATTGAGTATCGACGCTGTTGTCAAGCAAATTACTTCTTCTGTTCAATCGATTGAAAGCAGTAACAATGAGTGACGTAGAGAGTTTTTTGGCCGGGGAAGGATTAGGAAGCAGAGCCTTCTATCGTTTCGCGCGCTTCATCATCAACTTTCTGTGCAGAGTTTTCTGGCGCGTACGTGTCACTGGTCGAGAGAATATTCCCCTAACTGGAGCCTTTGTGCTCGCCCCTGTCCACAGGTCCAACATCGATACCATGTTGGCTTGCACGGTGACGCCTCGTCGCATGCGTTACATGGGCAAAGATTCTCTGTGGAAAAATTCAATTACTGGATGGCTGTTCTCTGCACTCGGAGGCTTTCCGGTGACCCGCGGTACCGCCGACCGTGAAGCACTGCGACGCTGTGTTTATGTTTTGCAAAGTGGACAGCCGTTGGTGATGTTTCCTGAAGGTGAACGTAAGTCTGGTGCGGTTGTAGAAAAACTTTTCGATGGTGCGGTCTACGTGGCTATGAAGGCCAATGTCCCTATTATCCCCGTTGGTATCGGTGGTTCAGAATCAGCTATGCCAAAAGGCGCGAAGATGGTGCGACCCGCACGATGTGCAATGGTGATTGGAAAACCAATAGTTGTCGATAGTGGTGACGGATCACGTGCGGCTCGCTCTTCTGTAAAAGCGATGTCTGAGGAACTGCAACTCTCTTTACAAAACCTGCTCGATGTGGCTCAGAAGTCGGTAGAGCCGAGAAGAGTGAAAAGCTCTACTAAGTAGTCAGGGTCTTTACTCCCACACATTTCACGCGCTGAGTGCATGGAAAGTTGCGGCACACCCAAGTCGATAGTGTCGACGCCGAGTCGCGTAGCGCTGATTGGGCCAATTGTGCTTCCACATGGCATGGCGTTGTTTGCCACAAAATCTTGAGTTGGTATGTGAGCATGCTGAGCAGCTGCCACTACACGTGAAGCTAACTCACCATTTGTTGCGTAGCGCTGGTTTGCATTTCTCTTGATAGCGGGACCTAAGTTGACCATTGGAGCGTGATGGTGGTCGTGCTTATCTTGATAGTTGGGGTGAATGGCATGCGCGTTGTCGGCAGAGACGAACACAGATTTCTTGGCAATAGTCGCGAAGCTTTCAGTGTCTTTGCGACTCAACAAAAGTTCCGCAATAACGTGCTCTAGCAATGGGCCAGCAGCGCCATTCATAGTTTCCGAACCAACTTCTTCGTGATCAAAGAGGGCCACAAGGGTTGGTCTTTGCGCACGAGTGGTCTCAATGAGAGTTTTGGTGGCCGCCCAACAAGACACTTGGTTATCGAGTCGACCCGACACAAGGAATTCTCCAGAGGAACCGAGTAGCGCCGATGTTTGTGTATCGAATAATTGCAAATCAAAACCGGTGAGTTTCTGTGGAGACACATCGATTTTCTCGCATAGCCATTGCGTGAAACTCAACGAAGAGTTTGTTCCCCAAATGGGTTTCATGTGGTGTTGACGATGAAGCAACAAGCCTTTCTCAGAAATCTCGCGGTCTAGGTGAATTGCCAATTGTGCGATGCGAGCAATGGGCTCATTGATACTGACGAGCCTGTTTGTTCCATCGGCTAAATGGACACGACCAGCGACTCCGAGGTCTCTGTCGAGCCAAGAATTGAGGAGCACCCCTCCATAGATCTCAACATTCAGTTGTGCCCAACCAAGAGTCGTTGAAGAACAGTTCGGCTTGAGATGAAGTCCTGGCGAATCGGTGTGTGCACCAAAAATGAGCACACCATCTGAAGCTGGATCGTTGACTGGCCAATTCCAAGCAATAAGTGCTCCACCACGATGCACAACACCCTTCTCTTGCGCGAAATGAGTAGAGGTTGCGTGGAGATACGGCTGTGATGCGAAGCCGGCCTGTTCAAGTTCGAGAGAAGCGGTATTCACTACATGAAACGAAGTGGGGTTCACATCGAGAAACTCTTGTAGTGAGATCATTGTCTAGCCTTTTTGAACCAATCCCATGGGTAATCCGGTTCCGCGGAGATGGGAAGTTTCGTTGATGGTCACAATAGACCTTTCGCCACCACGAGCTGCAGCAACACGATGAATAGAGGTGTAGTTCGGGTAAAAGAATCCTTGGATGTAGTTCGTGAGTCCGAGAATGTGCGTGAGATAAGCATTGATGACGCCACCATGACACACGATTGCGATGCGATGGCCAGAATGCTGGCTGATCAGATTCTCAATTGCCCCGATGGTGCGCTTGTTGAAGTCATCAACCGATTCCTCGTGAACGTTCCATTCACCTTTGAGCATTGCCTGCCAACGAGGGTCATTTGCAGCTTTCAATTCCTCCACAGGAACGTATTCATTTGAATTTCGGTCCCATTCAGCGACATCGTCAATGAGGGTGACCGCTACTTTTTGCAGTGCGGCAAGGGGAGCTGCAGTTTGTTGAGCACGGCGAAGCGGGCTTGCGTAAACAGCGTCGATCTTTTCAGAGGCGAGATATTTGCCCAGGTGCTCTGCTTGCAATAAGCCTTCTGGTGCCAATTCT
>JBIKNT010000090.1:0-6240 GCA_044358465.1 Ilumatobacteraceae bacterium | reverse complement strand
ACCAGGCGTATTCGCGTCGGGTTTTTCATATGGCTTGTCGTTTCCGGTCGACACATTGAGTGCCATCACCGTGATGCCTTCGCGCATCACAAAAGCCAACTGCTTCTTCTTATCTACCTGAACAACATCGCCTCTGCTTGCCTTACCTGCGGCAGGAAACTGCGCCATTGCCAAAGCTGCAGCAGTTTTCGCATCAACACGTCCAGTGGCCGTAATGCCCACATATTTCTGATACGCCATCACCGCTTGCTTCGTGGTGAGGTCGAACTTGCCGTCAACCTTCTGCACCCAAAACCCGAGGTCGGAGAGCCGCAGTTGAATCACCGTTGTATCGTTGCCATCTTTTTGGCCCACCGCCACCAGCGCAAAGGGGTACGGGGCCAATTCCCGCGGAGCAGAAACCACCACATCGGTGCGCTTAGCCGCCTGGGCAACACTCGTTGCACCCGCCACGCTCAGCACCGCGCAGGCCACCATGCCCATCGCGCTTCCGGCGCCCACAATATGACGAATGCGTTTCATAAGGTGTATTTACCCTAGTTGCATCCCACCCATATCGATGGGCAACTCACACCAAATGGTGAGGCTGTACTTCACCCCACCCGTAATGGGGCCGCTCGCATGGGGGTGGGTCACCAAACTCGGCCACGCCACCACTTCCCCCACCGCAAGACCTGCGTTCGTGACACCTTGGCGGGGAAACTCGAGCTCGGCGCCCGTGTAGTTGTTGTTCAACTTCACGCTCATCGACACCTGCGCCACATCGTGGTGAATGCGCAAGCTCTCCTGCCCACCCAACTCGTATTTAATAATGAAAGCGTCGTTGATGCCGTGGTAGTCGATATACCCCCAGGCTTCTTTCAACTGCGGCCATATATATGCACCCACATGGTTTTGCATTGCCGCAAACACCACCGGGCTCAACTGCGCAATCGACACCTCATGGCCAGGTACTGGGTCGTGCGGGTTTGCTTCAAATGCACCCGACGCTTCAGCTGCATCAATGAGCACCTGGCAATACTCGGGCGTGAGAAAAGGCAACACATACATCTCACTGGCCAATTCGCGCATTCCTTCGCGCAGGTCGGCCCCACCCTCGTAATCAAAAAACTCTGCCACTGTTGCCATGCATCTAGTTTCGCATGAATAACACCCAAGCCCTCGCGCATCGTCAACAAGACAAAGAAAAAGGGTGAGGCACCGTGTGGTGCCTCACCCATTTTTCTATTGGGGGAGAATAAAAGTGACTGGTATTACTCTTGCATTGAGAGTGGCAACAGTGGCATATCCACAATGTGGATCACGCCGTTTGCTGCTTCAACGTCTGGTGTCACAACAGTTGCTGTGCTTGTACCAATGGTGAATGAAACAACACCGTCTGCTGATACAACCTTGGCCTTTTCACCACTCACCAAATCGGCATCCATGCCGTTCAATGCTGCGGTGTCTGCTGCCATTACTTTGCCTGCAATCACGTGTGAGGTGAGAACTGTCTTCAAGAGCTCAACGTCGCCGGTGAGTGTTGCTGACAACTCTTCAATGGTGACGCCCATCTTCTCAGCCAATGCTTCGAATCCTGCGTTGGTTGGTGCCAATACGGTGAATGGACCTTCGCCAGCAAGTGTCTCGCCCAAGCCAGCAGCTGTTACGAGTGCAACGAGTGTGCTGAAGTCTGGGTTGCCTGCTGCAATGTCGACAATTGTCTGTGGTGCGTCAGTTGCTGGTGCATCAGTTGTGTCAACTGCTGTATCTTCGGTTACTACTTCTTCAACAACAGTTTCTGTTGTTGCTTCTTCGGTTGCTGCATCGTCGCTATCGCTTCCGCAGGCTGTTGCAAAAAGGCCGAGGGTTGCTACTGCACCGAGGGCAATGAACTTCTGTGATTTACGCATGGTTTCCCTTTTCTTGTTATGGAGGTTTGTCGTCGTGCGGCGCAGGGGGGTATCTGGTGGAACACGCAGCACTTCGACGACCCAAAATTAGCACTAAAACGAGTGGTTGTAAAGGGTCCTGGGTGAACTTCTGGTGAACTAGCGCCCGATCCCTTGGTACGTAAAGCCCGCAGCCCGCCAGGCCTCGCGGTCTAAGAGGTTTCTGGCATCGACCACCTGGGTATTTCCCATGGTTTTGGCCACTTCTACGGGGCTGACCCCAGCAAACATGGGCCATTCGGTGAGCACCACCAGGGCATTGGCCCCAGCACATGCCCCAACTGCACTGGGCGCCACGGCTACCGCACCCCCCGCATTGGCCTCGAGCTCGGGTACTGCCCCCGCAACCGTGGGGTCGAACACTGCCAAGCGCGCCCCCGCCAAGAGCAACTTGCGGGCAATGGTAATTGCCGGCGAATGGCGGCGGTCGTCGGTGTTCGCCTTAAAAGTAAGACCCCACACCGCCACCAACTTGCCTTCCAAATTGCCACCCACCGCCCGGCGCACTTTTTCCACCACGCGCTCTAGCTGTTGTTCGTTCGCTTCAATCACACTTTCCAACAACCCAAACTTGTACCCCGCCTCGGCGGCCAAGGTAACAAGACCAATGGTGTCTTTCGGAAAACAACTGCCACCAAAGCCCGGCCCTGGTTGCAAGAACTCTCGCCCAATGCGCGGGTCACGCCCAATGGCGTCGACCACCGTGTGAATGTCGGCGCCCACGTGTTCGCAAATATTGGCAATGGAGTTAATGAAAGAAATTTTCGTTGCTAAAAATGCATTCGCTGCATACTTAATTGTTTCCGACGACACAGGGTCAGAAAAAATCACCGGTGCATCGACACCGTCATACAACGCACCCACACGTGCACACACCTCTTTGTTTTCTGCACCTACCACCACACGCGACGGATGCAAAAAGTCATATACCGCAGTGCCTTCTCGCAAAAACTCGGGGTTCGACGCCACATGCACATCGCTTCGCCCCAACAACCCTGCAACGGTTTTACTCGCACCCACTGGCACCGTTGACTTGTTTACTACCACAGCATTCACGGCCAGCATTGGCCCAATGCGCCCCGCAACAGTTTCGATATAACTCATATCAACCGAGCCATCGTCACGCTCTGGCGTAGGCAAACACAAAAAGACAAACTCACATGCGGGCAACACTTCAGCAGCCTCAATAGCAAAACGCAAACGTCCACTTGCAATACCTTGCGCCATCAACTCGGCTAGGCCCTCTTCCACAATGGGCACTTCACCCGCACACATGCGTTCTACTTTTTTTACATCGGTATCGACACACACCACGTTGTGGCCCAGGTGCGCAAAACACACACCAGTGGTGAGCCCCACATACCCCGTACCTACAACAACGACTTCAGCCACCTAGCAACATTAGAAGCCTCGCCCCAACTATTACTGCCTTGTTGCCATGAATTCAGTAACGCCACGCGCACGTCGTGCCCCGAAAAACCCCATTGTGCACAATGTCTCAGGTTCACCCACGCATCATTTCCGTGGCGCTTTGCCAAACGCTCACCACGTGCATCAACCACCAACGGCACATGAACATGTTCCACTGTGGGCAACCCCAACAACTCTTGCAAGTGCACTTGGCTGGGGGTCACACTCAATAGGTCGGCCCCGCGCACCACTTGGGTAATTCCCTGAGCAGCGTCGTCAACCACCACTGCCAGGTTGTAGGCCGGTACGCCATCGTTGCGTTGCAACACCACATCGTCGGCGCCTTTTTCTCGTGCCTCGGCACTCGCCCGCAGCCGCACAGCAGGCACTCGGCCAGCACCTCGCCAGGCAGCACGTTGCGCGGCGCTCAACTCGCGGCATGTTCCCGGGTAACTATTCACCTCGCCATGTGGGGCCGAAGCAGCTTCGCGAATTTCCTTACGCGTGCAAAAACACTCATAAGTGAGCTCGCGGGCCGTGAGGCGTTCTATTTCCTCTAGATATAAAGGAAAGCGGTTGCTTTGAAAGACCACCTCAAGGTCGCTTCCCACACCCACCGCGGCAAGGTCGGCCAATTGCTCGCTGGCCCACTGTGGCGACGAAGTAACGCGGTCGAGGTCTTCCATGCGCACCACAAAGGTGCCCCCACCCACTTCTACTGCCAAGTGGTGAGCCACCACTGCCGTACGCAGGTTGCCCAAATGCAGTTCCCCGGTGGGGGAAGGAGCAAAGCGGCCTCGCACATTGACGGCAGTCACCCCCATATTCTGTCTCTTGTGCCCCGTGAGAATCGCCCCGTACGCCAGCATCAGCGCCAACTCAACCGGCGCGAACGCATGGCCCTCATTTTGGAACGCGACGGCTATGAATGCATTTGGTGCCGCACCCCCATTGAGGTAGGCCTCAACCGCGCCACCACCGAACACGTGGTACCCCGCATCAAGGGTGGCCCCAGCTGGATAGAAAATGAAGTTGCGGCATGCCGCCACTGCAATGGCGCACGTGGCCACCAAAGCCCCTCTGCCTGGCTCGACGAATGTGAGCGCCTTGGCTTGCACCCCAACCGCGAGGCGATTCGGCGCACCTTACTCGCACTTCAACGCGCAATTATTGAGCGCGGTGGTCAGCGCCGGGCGCGACCGTATGTGGAGAGTCAGTTGAGAAGGGTGTGAGTTCTCTTGATTTCGTAATGAAACTCTTCACCGATTTGAAGTCATTGAATCACTTAAGCAACTGAATCGGGATACGTATGCCCGACTAGGCTTGCCTTCAAATGCAGGGGCACATGAACACGAGCGCAATAACGATTATCGCTCGCAACTATCTCGCACAGGCAATCATTCTTGAAGAGTCATTTCTTCGATGCAACCCGTTATCTCACTTCCATACTCTGATTGTTGATGGAACCGAGACTGACCGCACATCAAGTGGTCTCAAAGGAAAAGTCCTACTACCTTCTGATCTCGATATTGATCCAGACATCCGTGATCGCATGGCAACCATCTATGACGTTATGGAGTACTCCACGGCTCTGAAACCAAAGGCCCTTGAGTTCATGCTCGAGACATACAACGGTGCAACTCTCTACATTGACCCCGATATACAAGTATTTGAAAACCTAGACTCAATATTTTCTGAGCTTCACCACACGCCCATTGTTCTTACACCTCATGCGCTAACACCCCTTCCACGTGATGGTGAGGAAACTTCAGAACAAACAATTCGCCAAGCCGGTATCTTCAATTTGGGCTTCATTGGTGTTAACAAAGATGCAAAAAACTTCTTGACTTGGTGGCATGAACGGCTCACCACAGATGGAATTAGCGACATTGCAAATGCGTTGTTCACCGATCAACGATGGATCGACTTTGTTCCATCGCTCTTTCAATTCAAAACCCTGACTGACCCCGGCTTAAATGTTGCTTATTGGAATCTTCATGAGCGGACTTTGGCGTTCACCAATGATGAAAAGATTTTGGTCAATGGCTGCCCACTTAAGTTTTTCCATTTCAGTGGATTTGACCCTGCCACTCCCTGGCTGCTCACAAAACACGCTGGTTCACGCCCTCGTGTCCTCATCGGCAACTCGCTTGAACTACGCACACTCACTGCGGAATACGCTGAACTTCTCATAAGGAACAACCACCACATCCGGCGCAAGACTCCATACGCGCTCGGCAATACACCTGATGGTGTACCTCTACCAGCAATTGTGAGACGAATGTACCGCAGCGTATGGACACGAGCTCTCAATACCTCAGGTGAATTACCTCCGAATCCATTTGTTTCTGGCTCATCATTCTGTAGTTGGCTGATGGAGCCAATTTTTGGATCGCCGAGACAAAAAATCAGCCGCCTTGAAAAAAGCATTTGGGAAAGTCGCCTTGACCTGCAGAAACATTTTCCAGAAATTGATGGTGCAGATAGTGAGCGCTTTAGATCTTGGCTGAAAAATGATGCGCCAATGCAGGAACTTCTTGCGCCTTTTGAGAAATTCCAGATTCAAAACCCCACTCCTCGACCACGAGAAAACGGTGGATGGAACATTGTTGGTTATTTTTCAGCGGAACTTGGTGTGGGTGAAGCCGGTCGACGCATCGCCACTGCAATACAGGGAGTAGGGCTTCCTGTTGAATACGTGGGCGTCAATGCCCCTGCTTCACGACAAATGCACCAAAGTGAATTCAAAATCTCTCATCAATTGCGATTTCGCAATTCCATTATTGCAGTCAATGCCGACCAAACTCCCAAGGTCTCACGAGCACTTGGCGTAGCTGGAAATGGCAACAATAGAAGAATTGGTTTTTGGTTTTGGGAACTCGAGAAGTTCCCCTCCAAA
>JBIKNT010000089.1:0-6286 GCA_044358465.1 Ilumatobacteraceae bacterium | reverse complement strand
CCGTCTCCTGGTAATTCAGTTGAGGTAGTGATCCAACGAGACGGCGTGGAAGAGATTTTGACCACAACTTTGGCGCGCAACCCTATAGATGCCGATCTTGCGTATCTCGGCATTGCCACAAGTTCAACTGGTTATGTGAAGCAGTCACTGGTGAATAGTTTTTGGTATGGAGCCGGCGATGTCGTGCGTACAGCAGGCAACTCGGTGAAGGGTGTCGTGAGCGCTTTGAACCCAATGAACTCGGTGCGGGCACTGCAAGATTCTGGAGAAAACCTGGCCACGCGACCCACCACAGTGGTGGGGGCAAGCCAGATCGGCGGGAAACTAGGAGAAGATGAGGGTCTGAAGGCGGTCTTACTTCTTTTGGCAAGCGTCAATGTGTTCGTAGGTGTGTTCAATATGTTCCCACTTTTGCCTTTCGACGGCGGTCACGCTGCAATTGCGGCATATGAACGCGTGCGCAGCCGTCGCGGCGAGCGTTATCGCGCCGATATCAACAAAATGATCCCACTCACCACCATTGTGATTGGGCTGATGGGCTTCTTATTATTCGTAGGTTTGTACCTCGATATCACCCAACCGCTCTAAGACAAGCAATACTTTCTAGTAATGGTTGAACGTCGACATACCCGCCAAATTCACGTCGGCAAAGTTGCTGTCGGTGGTACTGCTCCTATCACGGTGCAGTCGATGACCACCACAAAAACTTCAGATGTTGAAGGAACCTTGCAGCAAATTTATGCTCTCGCTGCTGCGGGGTGCGACATTGTTCGTTGTACCTGTAACGAAATTGAAGCAGCAGAAGGTTTGGCACAAATTGTTCCGCGTTCGCCAATACCCATCATCGCCGACATCCATCATCAGTACAAAATGGCTCTTGCTGCATTGGAAGCAGGCGTTCACGGTTTGCGCCTCAACCCAGGAAACATTCGTAAGCCCGAGCACATTAAAACTGTGGCGTCAGAAGCAAAAGATCGCAATGTTTCTATTCGTATTGGCGTGAATGGTGGCTCACTCGACCCCTCGTTGTATGAAAAGCACGGTGGTCTCACCGCTGCGGCAATGGTGGAATCTGCACTACAAGAAATTGCCTACTTCGAACAAGTGGGGTTCGATCACTTTAAAATTTCTGTGAAGGCGTCGAACGTTCCACTCATGGTCGAGGCTTATCGCGAATTAAGCAAGGTCACCGATGCGCCGTTGCACCTCGGCGTCACAGAAGCGGGGCCACCACCTGCCGGGTTGGTTAAGGCCACAGCCGGTATTGCAGCACTTCTGTTGGAAGGCATTGGCGACACTATTCGCTACAGCCTCACTGCCGACCCCGTTGAAGAGGCTCGTGCTGGCAGGCAGTTGTTAGAAGCACTGGGGCTGCGTGAACGTAAAAATGTCGACCTCATTGCATGCCCTAGTTGTGGGCGCGCAGAAATTGATGTCATCGATGTGGCGCGTCGTGCTCAAGAAGCATTTGCCGACAAACTCATTCCACTGCAAGTGGCGGTGATGGGTTGCGTGGTCAATGGTCCGGGCGAAGCGCGCGAAGCCGATATTGGTATTGCGGCCGGTAACAAGCGCGGGCATCTTTTTGTGAAGGGTCGCAACGTGGCCGTTGTTCCTGAATCGGAAATGGTCGATGCATTAGTGGAGTGGGCTACATACATCAATGAGCATGGCGCTGAAGCCGCCATTGCGCGAGTCGACACCACCATCGCAGAGCGGGAAGCACAAAAAGACCGGTCGGCATTACTCGATGAACAAGGCGACGATGTGAATCATTCACACGATCGCATTGTGAATATCCGCCAGAGTATTGCCAAGTCTTAAAACGTCGTGATGTCGCAACATTCAGGTCATCCACTCTTTGAATTTGAAGAGTCGCAAACTGCGGTCATCAACCCGCCAATGCGTAGGCGTGTAGACAACTTTCCTGAACTTGCTGTTGCCTGTTGGTTTGGCGATGTGCAGCGCAAACGTTTTGCAGGGCAATCTCCCATCTATCGCATTCCTTTCGAACACGGCGATCATGAAGTGCATGTGGTGGAGCATCTCGGAAAACGCATTGCAGTATTCAACCCCGGGGTGGGTGCGCCTGCGGCTGCAACTTCATTAGAAGACATCATTGGTCTAGGTGCAACAAAGATCATTGGTTGTGGCGGTGCAGGCATCGTGAAGCAAGGTTTCGATGTGGGCCACATCATTGTTCCGACGGGTGCCGTGCGTGACGAAGGTACCAGCCATCACTATCAACCTGTCGATGTTGCAGTTGTGCCGCATCCACTTGCCGTAGAGGCAATTGACGCAGAGTTATTGGGTGCCGGAGTTCCACACGATAAGGGCCTCACTTGGACCACCGACGCAATCTTTCGCGAGACACCAGAAAAAGTTGCGCGGCGTCGCGAGCAAGGGTGTATCAGTGTGGAAATGGAAGCGTCGGCAATGTTTGCAGTTGCCATGTTCCGTGGAGCGGTCTACGGGCAGTTGTTATATGCCGGCGACGATGTGAGTGCACAAACATGGGACCACCGTCATTGGGAAAAACAAACGTCAGTACGTGAGCGTGTTTTGGAACTCGCGCTTAACGCTGTGTGTCGCTTGTCGTAGCAATTACTACGCAGTCGCCGGTTAATTGCATTTCTTCATTTGCATTCAACAGCATTACTTGGCCACGCGAGAAGCCTTGCCCTGAGCCGGCAATGCACGCAACGAGCTGAGGCGTATCTGAAGCGGGCACTGTGGCAGGTGCAGCAACACTATGTACTTGAAACGCGCCAGTAGTGGGGTACGTGCTGATGTTGGGGAGCGCGTTGGTGGCGCGGCGCACGGGGGGAGAAGAAGATTCCCAGTGCGTGATGCCTAAGAGTTCTGCCGTGTCAACGTATTTCTGAGTAAAGCCACCGCGCACCACGTTGTCGCTGGTGTTCATTACTTCTATGGCAGAACCATTGAGATACGCATGCAACGTTCCGGCTTCAAGGAGCAAACATTCACCAGCAGCAAGCTCGACGCGATGCATGAGTAGAGCAATGAGAAGTGCAGGATCGTTGGGGTAAGCAACCCGCAACTCGTTGGCCCATGGCGGTAGTTGCTCGGGAATGCGCAATGCGTTTCCTTCAAGCGCCTCGCGGGCAAAGGCCTCAATGCCATGTTGTTCCAGGAAGTTGGCTAAGTCGCTCCACTGCATGGCGCGAAACCAGCCCACAGAACTTGCCGCATCATGGAACCCGCACAGCGCAGTAAAGGGTGTGAGGGCAATGAGGAGTTCAGGCTTATCGGAACTGTCGCGATAAATGCGTTGTGGTGAACCAGTGAGAACGCCTGCTTTTTCTTCACGCTCGAAACCCGCACGTGCTTGTTCTGCGGTGGGGTGCACTTGCAAAGAAAGCGGTGAAGACGCCGACAAAAACTTGACCATGAAAGGAAGTGGCCCAGCAGCACTCGCAAGTATCTCTTGTGTCGCTGTGAGTGAAGCGTGGCCGTCGGAGTGAGTGCCAAACCAAATTTCTGCAAGTGGTGCATTGGCAAGAGGGGCACCAACAAACTCATAGAGGAAATGATGATTTCCCCAGTCGTAATGTTTGTGTACTCCACTCACCAATTGCATGTCAGGTTCCTGATTTACAGATGTGTGCAATGTGTTGTGCGGCTTCACCAACAGCGACGTTGCTGCGCTCGCCAGTGGCGCGGTCGCGCACTTCAACAACGCCATCGGCAAGACCTTTGCCCACCACCACGATGGTGGGCATGCCGAGTAGTTCTGCATCTTTGAATTTCACACCTGGTGAAACACCAATGCGATCATCGAGCAATACGGTGACACCTGCGCTGTGGAGTTCTTGAGCAAGCTTTTCGCCTGCCACTGAAATGTCGTCTCCGGCCTTGCCAGTAATTACTACGTGCACATCGGCTGGTGCAATGGCACGTGGCCAGCACAAACCAAGTTCGTCGTGGCATGTTTCTGCAACCACAGCCACAGCGCGCGATACACCAATGCCATACGAGCCCATGGTGACCACCGATTGCTTGCCGTTGTGGTCGAGCACCTTCAAGTCGAGGGCTTCGGCGTATTTGCGACCCAATTGAAACACGTGGCCAATTTCAATACCGCGGTCGATGCTCATGGGTGCGGCGCAATGTGGGCAAGCGTCACCGGCACGCACTTCTGCTGCCTCAATGGTTCCGTCGCATGCAAAGTCGCGACCGTAAACAAAGTTGATGACGTGTTGACCTTTGGCGTTTGCGCCAGTAACCCACGCCGAACCCTCTACAACACGAGTGTCGAGAAGGTAACGAATGCCAGAGGAGCGCGTGGTGCCCAGTACATCGGGGCCAATGTAGCCCTTGACCAATGCAGGGAATTTGGCAAACGCTGCATCGTCGAAAGGTTCTACTTCACTTGGTGACAACTGAGCCTCGAGGCGTTTCATGTCGACCTCGCGGTCGCCAGGAACACCAACTGCAAGTGGCTCACTTGTGCCATCGGGATGCTTCACCATCACAATGACATTTTTCAATGTGTCGCCTGCAGCAAATGCTGTACCTGTAGGTGACTTGTGCGAGGTGGTGTTCAGTAATGCAACCAACGAATCGATGGTGGGTGTTTGTGGTGTGTCAACAACAAGTGCTGCAGGAACATCAACATTGGCAATAGCGGTGACGCGTACTTGAACTGCCTCGGTGTTGGCTGCGTAGTTGCACGAGGTGCAGCGCACAAAAGTGTCTTCACCCACTTCGCACTCGGCAAGGAACTCTTCTGATTGCGAACCACCCATTGCGCCCGACATTGCCGACACCACAACGTACGGAATTTTGAGGCGATCAAAAATGCGAATGTAAGCATCGCGGTGCGCTTGGTAGCTCGCTGCCAAACCAGCTTCGTCGTTATCGAAGCTGTAGGAATCTTTCATGGTGAACTCGCGACCACGTAAGAGGCCGGCGCGAGGGCGAGCTTCGTCGCGGTATTTCGTTTGAATCTGATAGAGCGAAACGGGGAGATCTTTGTAGCTCGAGTAGAGGTCTTTCACGAGCAGCGTGAACATCTCTTCGTGTGTTGGCCCGAGGAGGTAGTCAACTCCACGGCGGTCTTGCAAACGAAACAGGGTGGGTCCGTATTCGGTCCAGCGGTTGGTGGCCTCGTAGGGCTCGCGGGGGAGGAGGGCGGGAAAGTGCACTTCCTGGGCGCCGATGGCGTTCATCTCTTCGCGCACAATGTTTTCCACCTTGCGGTGGATCTCCCAACCGAGGGGGAGCCAGGTGTACCCACCAGGGGCGGCACGGCGAATATAGCCAGCGCGGACCAAGAGCTTGTGGCTCGGTACCTCAGCGTCGGCAGGGTCGTCACGCAAGGTACGCAGGAAAAGGTGGGAAAGGCGATGGATCACCCCCTTACGGTAATTCAGGTGAGGTGGGGTCGGGGGGCTTTAGGCGGGCAAACCGCTACACTTTCAGCGTCCTTTAGAGTTCCGTGAACCGAGAGGCGTGGGCCATGCCCACGCCTTTTTTGTTCGCGTCGCCCGACGAGGTGTTCATTGACAAGTCCAGAGCTACTACGAAGAAAGTGAGAAAACGAGTATGACCAATGCATCACCACATCCTGCACCTCGCTCGTTTGGTTCACCCGTAGCCGATGCCGTGGCCGCCTTAGTTGGCCCCATCGTCAGCGACCTGGAACTTGAAATTTATGACCTCGAATTTTCTGGTGGTGTCGTGCGCGTTGAAGTCGATACGCCTCCCGGGCAGGAAAGCGGCGTCAGCCTCGACAAAATTGCACTCATTACCCGCTTGCTTGGTCGTGAACTCGACCACAACGACCCAGTTCCTGGGCGTTACACACTGGAAGTATCGAGCCCCGGCCTCGAGCGCAACTTGCGCCGTGCCGAGCATTATCAGCGCGAAGTGGGTAAAACCGTCTCGTTGCGTTTGCACACTGCAATCGATGGCGCTCGACGTTTCCAAGGAATTCTCGCTGCAGCAACGCCGCAAGAAATCACCTTGCACATTTTGCCAGAGGGCAAACGTGCCGAAGCACGCAGCATCACCATCGATATTGCCAATATCGATCGCGCAAAAACAGTCTTTGTATGGGCTGCAGCACCGAAGCCTGGTTCGCCAGAAGCCCGTAAAGCAGCTGAATTAGAAGCACAATTTGCCGCTTTAGAGGCAAATGCAAGCGACGATTCCGACGAATCCGACGACGAATTTGAAGACGATTTTGAAACGAAACACTCAGACACCGCAAACACGGAGGCAACTGCATCATGAGCAATCTCGACATGACCGAAGCCGTCAA
>JBIKNT010000088.1:0-6313 GCA_044358465.1 Ilumatobacteraceae bacterium | reverse complement strand
CCGCGCTGGAGAAATGCAATTTGTTGCACAAACAAATTGGATTTCTGTCATTAAGAGCACGTATTACATCGGCATCGATGGCATCAGCTTGCCGTTGTACATCTTGTCGATGGTCATCACCGTGCTCGTCATGATCTACAGCTGGGACCACATTCCCTCTCCAGGGAACCCGAAAGCATTCCTCATGCTGATGCTCGTTTTGCAAACGGGTATGGCCGGAACCTTTATTTCGCAAGACCTTATTTTGTTCTTTGTCTTCTTTGAACTTGTTCTCTTGCCGATGTACTTCATGATTGGTGTATGGGGTGGCGAGAACCGTCAATACGCATCTCTTAAGTTCTTCTTGTACACGATGTTTGGTTCGGCTTTGATGCTGGTTGCATTCCTCGCGTTGTTCTTCAAGACCGGTGCAGAAAGTTTTGCTATTCCTTACCTTGTAGAAAATGGCGGCGCGATTGCCAAGAACACTCAGGTGTGGATTTTTGCGGGAATGTTCATTGGTTTTGCCGTCAAGGTTCCGATGTTCCCCTTCCACACATGGTTGCCCGATGCGCACACGCAAGCCCCAACTCAGGGCTCTGTCATTTTGGCTGCGGTACTTTTGAAACTCGGAACCTACGGTTTCATCCGCATTGCCATTCCGATGTTGCCCGATGCAGCTATGGAGTGGGCTCCGTACATCGGTCTCCTTTCAGTGATCGGAATCATTTACGGTGCACTGGGTTGTTTGGCGCAAACCGACATGAAGCGACTGATTGCATTTTCATCAGTAGCCCACATGGGCTTTGTGATGTTGGGTATTTCCACGCTCACCTCATTTGGTATGAATGCGGCAGTGTTTGGCATGGTCGCTCACGGTCTCATCACCGGCATGTTGTTCTTCGTTGCCGGAAGTGTGAAAGAGCGCTATCACACCTTGGAAATTGCTCGACTCAGCGGCATGTTGAAGCAAGTTCCGCACCTTGCCTGGATTCTTGGCTTCTGTGTCATGGCGTCACTCGGTTTGCCCGGACTCGCCGGATTCTGGGGAGAATTCCCCGCCATTTTGTCGGCCTACAGCCCGATGGAAGGTCTCTCAGAGACAACGTTCCGCATCTATATGGTCATTGCGGCAATGGGAACTGTGCTCGCAGCTGCGTACTTGTTGTGGCTCTTCCAGCGCACAGCTTTTGGTGAGCCAACGGCTGAATTCGGTGGATCCACATCAGATTCGCATGGCCACGATGATCACTCCGATCACGACGACGCACATCACAGCGACATTCATGACGTGACTATTTACGAATGGGTGGCCTGGACACCGTTGCTCATCGGCATTGTTCTTTTCGGTGTGATGCCGAACTTATTGTTCAAACTCATCGACCCGGCAGTTGCCGCAATCGTTACTCAAATCGGAGGCTAACGAAGTGCTCTCCACGCTCTTTGCTGCAGCAGACTGGGTTGCACCAACAATCGATTATCACGCCATTGCGCCTGAAATCATTGTTGCTGCCGGAATTTGTGTTGTCTTACTTGCCGATCTTTTCATTGCCGATCGCAGTAAGTGGCTGTTGTCAACAGTTGCAGGCTTTACATTGCTCGGTGCGTTCATCCCTGTTCTGACGCTTGCATTAAGTAATGAGGGTCCTCGCTCGTTGTTTGATGGCCGCTATGCCATCGACGACTTCAGCCTTGTTTTGAAAGGCCTCTTTTTACTGAGTGCCTATGTCATTGTGCTGTTATCGACAACGCATATTGAAGAGGGCGACTATTACCAAGGCGAGTATTGGGTGCTCATGTTGTCGAGCATTTTGGGCATGATGATGATGACCTCAAGCCGCGATCTCATTTCAATCTTCGTTGCGCTTGAGTTCCTCTCCATTCCTGCCTACATGCTTGCCGCATGGCGTAAGCGCGATGCAAAGAGCAACGAAGCAGGTGTGAAGTATTTCCTCTTGGGCGTGTTCGCTTCAGCAGTGATGCTCTATGGCATGTCGTTGCTCTACGGTGTAGCAAACTCCACCTTGTTGTCTGATCTTGCATCGGAAATCAGCGGAGATCTCACAGCGATCCGCGTTCTTGCTGTGGTATTTGTTGTGGTGGGTTTTGCTTTCAAAGTATCTGCTGTTCCGTTTCACACATGGGCCCCCGATACCTATGAAGGTGCACCAACTCCAGTCACCGCCTTTTTATCTGTTGCCTCGAAAGCCGCGGGGTTCGTTGCCCTCGTGACGGTGCTTTACGTGGCTGTTCCCGGAGCAGCAGATGTGTGGCAACCGCTCATATGGGTACTGGCCGCTCTCACCATGACTGTTGGCAACGTGATGGCGCTGCGCCAAACAAACATTGTGCGTATGTTGGCGTATTCGTCAATTGCGCAAGGCGGATTCATTTTGATGCCACTTGCTGTTGCTGCAGAAGGAAATTCCAGTGCCGCAGTACTGCGTTCTGTCGTCACCTATCTCATTGTGTACGCAGCAACAAACCTCGGAATGTTCGGCATTATTTTGGCAGTGAGTCGCAAGACCCGAAGCGGAGAATTGGCATCGTTCGGTGGGCTCTTTAGCTATGCACCTGGCCTTGGAGCTCTTGCAACAATTTTCCTTGCGTCGCTTGCCGGAATCCCTCCACTCGGTGGATGGATTGGTAAGTTCTCGGCGTTTCAAGCGGTGCTTGAAGCCGGCACCTCATGGGGCTATGTACTTGCGGTCATCGGTGCAGTGAACTCTGTTATTGCCTTTGGTTACTACGGAAACGTGATGCGTGAAATGTGGATGCGTCCTGTTCCAGATGGCGATACATCGGCAATTGCCACACCAGCACCACTGAAGCTGGCACTGGGTATTACTGGTTTAGCAACACTTGCTCTTGGCATCTTGCCTGGCGTGGCATTGCATTTCGGTGATATTGCTGTGTTCTCTAGTGCCTTTGGTGGCTAGTTCACTTCACGAAATCATTCGCGCAGCGGGTGGAGCAATTCCTTTTCGCGAGTTCATGAACGTTGCTCTTTACGGTGACGATGGTTTTTACGCGCGTCGAGGAGAAGCAGGACGTCGTGGAGACTTCATTACTTCTCCTGAAGTAGGGCCGCTTTTTGCAGCGGTACTGGCACGAGCTCTTGATGCGTGGTGGAAGGAAATGGGTTCGCCAGAATCATTCACTGTGATGGAGGTGGGTGCTGGACCAGGAACCTTGGCTCGTGGACTCATTGCTGCTCAACCAGAGTGCAGCAAGGCGTGGACCTACGTAGCTGTAGAAATTTCCGAACAGCAAAGAGCCAAACATCCTTCTGAAGTCATCTCCCTTGCAGAAATACCAGAGGGGAAATTCACGGGTGTCGTCATTGCCAATGAGCTCCTCGACAACCTTGCCTTTGATCTTTGCGTGTTCGACCAAGAATGGCGTGAATCATGGATTGCGATGAACGGTGATCAGTTGATTGAGGTGTTAAAACCTTTGAAAGAACCATCACCGTTTTTGCCAGCTTTTGCTAAACATGGTGCGCGTGCACCGGTACAAAGAGAAGCGCAGGAATGGTTGCGAAACGCACTGCAAAAATTAGAGAGTGGTCGCGTACTCATTTTTGACTATTGCACTCCGCTGACCGCTGTGGCGGCAGCACAGCCGTGGCGCGAATGGCTGCGAACATATGTTGGCCATGAAAAAGGCCAACATTATTTGCAGATTCCTGGGCACCAAGACATCACTACACAAGTGATGATTGATCAACTGGCAGCGGTCAAAGTTCCTGAGTCAGTGCGCAGTCAGTCGCAGTTTTTGCAGCTGTGGGGAATTGATGAACTTGTTGCTGAAGGCAGGGCTGCATGGGAAGCTGCTGCTGCGGCGCCTAATCTTGCTGCGATGAAAATGCGCTCGCGTATCAGTGAATCTGCTGCGCTTTTAGATCCGAGTGGTCTCGGCGCTTTTACTGCTCTTACTTTTACTCCGTAACCCAATTATTTGGGGCGCACCACTTGGTCGGCCAGGATGCCGATCTTCAGCCAATTAGTAGGATCTGTACGTTCAATGCCGGCCATGCCAATGAGTGCTAATCCCATTGCCAAAGCAAGAAACATAGAGGCCAGCATTTGTGTATCGAGAGAGGCGTCAATGTCCCCTTCGTCTTTTGCATCGTCAATGATTCTCACGTACAAAGCAAAATGCTCACGCACCCGCGGGGCAAGTACGTCGCGTGCAAGTGGGTCACGCCACGATGCGTAGTACGTTTCAACGAGCAATTTCTGGGCATTGGTGAAATCGTCGTCGTCGTGATTTCGGGGAATGAGAGAGGCAATTTTCACTAACCACGGCGCACTGTTGGCAGGTAACTTTTCGAGCGCACGCACGTTGGAGAGTAATTGCGCATCGAAAGCATCTTCAAGCGCGGCGCGGAAGAGCTCTTCTTTGTTGGCAAACCAGGTATACACAGAACCAGGTGTCATTTGAGCACGATCTGCAATTTCCGCGAGTCGTGCTCGTTCAAAACCAACTTCAGCAATTTCCTCTGTGGCTGCTGCTAACAGGCGTTCTTTACTCGCTAACGCCCAAGGCCGACGGTCACGGCCATCAACGTTGACGACGTTCTTCTCGGTGCGACCAGGCGCACGCTTCTTCGCTGCCTTCTTCGCGGGTACAGACGCTTTCTTTACCATTGCTCCAACTTAGTACGTCTGTTTCGTTCTTTAAACACCCTGTAGAGAGGGCTACAGTCGGAAGGGAAAGAGGGGGCATATGAGCGAAGCGACTGATTCACCAAACATTTCTGACCTGTTGTGGGAGCAGCGCAAGTTCCCTCCGAGCGCGGCATTTCAGGCCAATGCCTTGGTGTCTGAAACCCATCTGTACGACATTGCGAGCGAAGACTATGAAGCGTTCTGGGCGACACAGGCAACTGAGACGGTCACTTGGAACAAGCCGTGGAACACTATTTGTGAGTGGAAAAGCCCATATAGCAAGTGGTTTATTGGTGGTGAACTCAATGTTGCATATAACTGTCTCGACCGCCACGTAGAGGCCGGTAACGGGAGCAAAGTAGCTATTCACTGGGAGGGAGAACCTGGCGATACGCGCACGCTCACGTATGCATGGTTACTCGATGAAGTACAAAAGTTTTCGAATGCTTTGAAAGGCCTGGGAGTCCAAAAAGGCGACAGAGTAAATATTTATTTACCGATGATTCCAGAAGCAGTGGTAGCGATGTTGGCATGTGCGCGCATTGGTGCTGCACACTCCGTTGTTTTCGGTGGTTTTAGTTCGCAGGCCCTTGCCGACCGTATTAACGATGCTGAGGCAAAGGTCCTTATTACTGCAGACGGCGGTTACCGGCGTGGTGAAGTTTTTCCACTCAAGCCACAGGCCGATGAAGCAGTGAATTCAACTCCAACAATTGAACATGTCGTTGTAGTGAAGCGTGGTGGTAACGACATCACGATGCGTGAAGGCCGCGACCATTGGTACCACGATCTCATGGCTGTTGCAGAACCAGTATGTGTTGCTGAACCAATGTCGAGTGAGCAACTGCTCTTCTTGCTGTACACCAGTGGTACCACAGGAAAACCTAAAGGCATCATGCACACAACGGGTGGGTACCTCACACACGTCAGCTACACGCACAAATATGTTTTCGACCTCCACCCAGAAACCGATGTGTATTGGTGCACAGCAGACGTGGGGTGGATCACCGGTCACTCATACATCGTGTATGGGCCTCTTTCCAATGGGGCGACACAAGTCATTTACGAGGGCGTACCGAACTACCCAGAGAACGATCGTTTGTGGAGCATTGTTGAAAAATACAAAGTGAGTATTTTCTACACTGCGCCTACTGCAATTCGTACGTTTATGAAATGGGGCGTAGAAGAGCCACAAAAACACGACCTCAGCTCGTTGCGTGTTATTGGCAGTGTAGGTGAACCCATTAACCCCGAAGCATGGATGTGGTACCACGAAAATATTGGTCAAGGTCGTTGCCCTGTTGTCGATACGTGGTGGCAAACCGAAACCGGCGGCATCATGATTAGCCCATTACCTGGTGTAACAACAACAAAACCTGGTTCAGCAACGTTTCCTTTGCCGGGAATTGGTGCAGAAGTAGTTGATGAAAAGGGAGATGTCATCACACGTGGTGGTGGCTACCTTACGCTCACGCACCCGTGGCCAGGAATGCTGCGTGGTATTTGGGGAGACCCCGAACGATTTCAAGAAACGGATTGGAGCAAATTTCCTAGTCGTTATTTTGCTGGCGATGGCGCAAAGTTAGATGACGATGGTTATCTCTGGTTGCTTGGTCGCGTTGATGATGTCATGAATGTTTCAGGACATCGTATTTCCACAA
>JBIKNT010000087.1:0-6329 GCA_044358465.1 Ilumatobacteraceae bacterium | reverse complement strand
CCTGTTGCCGGAAGCTAACTATTTAAAGTTTTCGAAATAGCGACTCGGGGTTGGCCCGCGTTGCCCTTGGTACTTTGAACCAGATGCGCCCTTGCCGTACGGCTTGTCGGCGGGCGTAGTCATCATCATGAAACTCACTTGGCCAATTTTCATACCGGGATACAACGTGATGGGCAAGTTTGCCACGTTCGATAACTCGAGTGTGATGTGGCCATCGAAGCCAGCGTCGATGAAACCTGCAGTGGAGTGAATAAGAAGGCCAAGTCGACCAAGGCTCGACTTACCTTCCACGCGTGCCACCATGTCGTCGGGAACGCCAACGCGCTCGAGTGTGCTGCCCAATGCAAACTCGCCGGGGTGCAACATGAACGCATCGCCGTCGGCAATTTCCACGAGTTCAGTCAGCGAGGTCATGTCTTTTTTGACATCAATCACACTTGCGGTGTGATTACGAAACACCCGAAATAAGTTGCTCACCTTCACATCGATGGAAGACGGCTGGAGGCACGCTTCATCGAGAGGGTCAATAACAATGCGGCCAGCAGCGAGTTGCTCACGAATGGAGCGGTCAGACAAGATCACGCCTCCACCATAGTCAAGATTCTTCGTCGCACTCAAAGAGGTGGCTGGTAATCTGAGACCGTTAACTGCGGGTGTAGTTCAGAGGCAGAACATCAGCTTCCCAAGCTGAGAACGCGGGTTCGATTCCCGTCACCCGCTCTCTTTTGAGCGAGAAATAGGGGTGCTCTCTTGAGGCAGTTACGCAAAACTTTCATCTGCATTGTTGTCGTTTCTGCTTGCGCCACTAGCGTCCAGTTTGCTCCTAAGTCGTCGCCCCTCTTTCAGACTTCATCAGCATCGGCTTCGGCGCCTCCACTTGTCATCAATACATCCGATCGCGCAGCGGTTCTTTCCGCATTTTCAACGGAATTCAATCGGGCAGAGCCACCAATGCAGTGGACAGGCGACGTAGCAAGTTGCCAACCAGGCACAACTTCCGAGGCATACCAACAAAGTGTCTTGCAACGAGTGAACTGGTACCGCGCGATGGCGGGTGTTGCGCACGTTCCCTATTTGAGCGAACTTAATGCACAACAACAGGCATCAACTTTGATTCAAGTCGCGACGGGTTCACTGAGTCATTACCCGCCCACTTCATCTCCGTGCTGGACACAAACTGGTTACGACGGTGCAGCCAGTAGCAACATATCTGGAGGCAACCATGGCGTTAACGCTATTAGTAGTCAACTACGGGACGCTGGAAGCAACAATGCCATTGTGGGCCATCGATGGTGGTTGCTGCATCCCATGCTGAAAACAGTGACATCAGGCGACATACCTGCAAGTGCGGGAAAATGGAGCGGGAACAGCCTCAACGTGACGAGCACTTACTCGTCTCCGCCCTCCGCACCACGTGATGGCTTCGTGGCATGGCCTCCTCCGGGTTACGTGCCTGACGATGTGGTTTACCCAAGGTGGAGTGTCATGGCCTATGGCTACGGCACAGTAGCGACTCCCGATTTTACAAATGCAACTGTCACTGTGAGCGGGCCAGATGGTCCACTCAGCGTTTCGTACGATCACAAGGGTTCCGGCCGTATTGTGTTTACGCCTTCTGGTTTTGCATCAGCTCCAATACAAGTCACTACCGATACCACATATTCCGTCAATGTCTCAGGAGTAACAGGCGGCAGCGCTAATTCGTATTCATATCAAGTAATCGTTACTCCTTTTAACCGAGCACCAGTGCCAAACGAAAGTCCAACGCAGTCAGCCACAATTACATCCTGCGCTTTAGCTGGTGAAGAAATTCTGTACATGTTTTACACAGATATCGAAGGTGACAAGGCAGCAACTTCATTAGTTGAAGGCGAAGGCGACACAGACAACGCCTTGTTCATCGTCGGAAAGTCTTTGAGTAATGGCGTTATTCTTGTCGCCGCAAATGACCTCGACCCCACTCGCCTCTCGTATTCGGTGCGCTACCGACTAACGGATTCTGGTGGAGCGAGCACCGACAAGATCATGTCGTTCTCCGTTGCTGACGCTTCACTGGCGACAACAATCTGCCCCGTGAGTTCCGCAAAAGCCACAAACATAAATGACACCTCAATGAGTGTTACATGGGCAAAACCAACAACCGGACCAGCACCGACGGCATACCAGGTAACCAGCTATAACCCATGGGCGTCCTGCAAAGCAACAGCGCCACAAACCCAATGCACCCTTTCAAATCTTAAAAAAGGAACTCGTTATTCCTTTAACATCATTGGAACTATTGGATCCAAGCAATCACCAGCGCGCAAGCTCATTGCCACCACTTCATCAGACAGCGCCGTTGCCACAACAATTATTCCCAATAACAGTTCCGCTGCTACCAGAAATATTCGTGGCGTGATCACACGCAATACAACCATGAAACTTTCGAAATGGACCATGCTTCCGGCAGGTAAACGCACATTTGCATTGACTGGACGGTGCTCAATATCAACTAGGGCACTTACGGTGAAAGCACCTCGTACTAAGGGCTCATGCAAAGTGACAATTACAGGTCAGAAAGGCACTTCTAAAAAAGTTGTGGTGCTAAAACTCACAGTCAAATAACCTTCAGCGCGTGAAAACAAGTGCGAACTCTAAGAGTCCTTGTGGGTCAACTGAGATGCCAGGAAGACCTGGCTCAGGGATCGACCACTCATCGAACACGATGGTGATATTGCCAGCAACGGTAAATGTGCTGCCTTGCACTTGGGCTTCCACGGGAAAGGTAACGGGCTTGGTAGTGCCGCGTAATGTGAGCTCGCCAGTTGCTTCTGTGGAGATCACTTCTCCCGACACAGCATTTGCGGGCAGCGTGATGGGTTGAGTGAGTGAAAATGTCGCTGTTGGATACGTGGCAACATCCATGATGCGACCGTTGAATTGACCATCGCGTTTGGCGGTATCACTCATCAAAGTTCCCATTTGAACAGTGAACGATGCTGCGGTCACCGCATTGTCTTCAATAGTGAGGGCAGCCTCAACATCTTTTGTGCGCCCCACGCCCTCAGTGGCTTGGCCAAAGAGGATCTCTTTCACTCGATAGCCCACAACAGAATCGGTATTCGGCAACACTTGCCAATCGCCAGACGCATCGGTGATTGGCGCTGCAACCGTGTCGACGCTTTGCTCGGCGCTCTCGACGGTGCTGCTTGTTACTGAGTTGATGTCGAGTGCGGCAGGCGCATCGTCTTTGATGAAATTGATGTACACCCATGGGCCAACGGTGACTCCAAGCCCGGCAACAACGACAACGGAAAGAATGAGGCGGGCGGGCTTGTTCATTCCTGCATCATATAGCGAACGACTTATTCACTTTCTTTTTTACAGACAAGATCCACTCCACCAAAGAAATTCACCTCGAACTGCGACATGACTATTCGTCGATCAGCGCTTCTTGAGTTTTCTCGGCGCGG
Source organism: Ilumatobacteraceae bacterium (assembly GCA_044358465.1). GTDB lineage: Bacteria > Actinomycetota > Acidimicrobiia > Acidimicrobiales > Ilumatobacteraceae > F1-20-MAGs119. Next base: position 2,877 of record JBIKNT010000087.1, on the reverse strand, counting down.
TATGTCACGATTTGCGGGACATACCGCGCCGAGAACACTTTTTAGTAGGGCATGGTGCCGCCATCAACCGGGAACGATGTTCCGGTGATGCCAGCAGCAACGTCGCGTGCCAAGAGCACTGCGACTTCTGCAACTTCTTCAACTTTGTTCGGGCGCTTGATAGCTGACTCTGCACAGAACATCGCAATGAGTTCGTCGTAGCCAGCAACACCCATGGCAACAGCACTTGCTGGGCCGGTCTCGCGAACGATGTCGGTTTCGATGATGCCAGGAAGAATTGCGTTCACTGTGATGTTGAGCGTGCCCACTTCGCGAGCAGCAGACTTCATGAGACCAAGAACAGCATGCTTTGTTGCTGCATAACCCGGAATACCAGGCTTGCCCAACTTGCCTTCAACTGAAGAGGTAACGATGATGCGGCCAGCTTCACGAGGAATCATGTGCTGAAGTGATTTGCGCATGCCCCAAAAGACGCTGTGCAAGTTCCAGGTGACTTCCATCATCCACTCTTCGTCGGTCATCATTGCAACAGGTGCAGTATTTTCTACGCCACCTGAGTTGAGCACCATGATGTCGAGTTTGCCGAATTTTTCAACAGTGAAATCGACAATGCCTTCGCAGTCTTTTTGGTTGCGTGCGTCACCTGCGAAGAACGCCAGATTTGGACCGCCACCCATTTCTTTCATCGCTGCTGCGCCTTTTTCTGCAGAGCGTCCGTTAATAACTACTTGTGCGCCTTCGCGCAAGTATGCCTCGGCAATTGCGCGGCCAATGCTGCGTGTACTACCAGTGATTGCTGCAACTTTTCCGTCAAGCTTTCCCATGATGTCTGGTCCCCTTCGTTCGATTCGTTCGTGTGTTGTAGTTCGTGGTCTTAGTACGCTGCGGTTCCGCCGTCGACGGAAATCATCGACCCGGTAATACCTGCGCCAGCTTCAGAAGCGAGAAGTGATGCAACTGCAGCAACTTCTTCGCATGTGTTCAAACGCTTGATTGCTGCTTCAGAAGCGAACCAATCGAGCAGACCTTGATAGGTGAGACCCATTGACGCTGCAGCAGCAGGGCCTTCATCGCGCATGATGTCGGTTTCAATTGCACCTGGGCAGATGCAGTTGATGGTGACGCCAGTGGTGCCGATTTCTTGGGCACACGACTTAGTGAAACCATTGATGGCATGTTTGGCGGTGACGTAAATAGATACGCCAGGCTTGCCGTGCTTGCCTTCAAGTGACGACACATTGATGATGCGACCCCAACCACGTGGAACCATGTCGCGCAATGCCATTTGGGTGCACCAAAAGGTTGACCAGAAGTTCCATTTGAGCGAATCTTCCATTGCCCAGTCTTCAAGGTCAATGACGGGAGCGTGTCCGGTTGCTCCGCCGGCATTGTTGACCATGATGTCGATTTTTCCGTACTTGGCGATTGCGGCATCGATAATGGCTTGGCAACCCTCACGGCTCTTGATGTCGCCTTGGACGAAATGAACGCGGTCGCCGCCATTCATTTCTTTGACCGCCTGAGCACCTTTTTCGGCGCTCCGGCCATTGATGACCACGCTTGCCCCGTCGGCAAGGAACCCCTCGGCAATGGCTCGGCCAATACCGCGGGTACCTCCTGTGATGACAGCAACTCTTCCCTGAAGTTCCATAGTTATCCACCCGTTCCTCTCGCCACTGTGGCGACTGTCTGCGTAGAGTAGTCGGGAAATAGTCCGGGGTAAAACGCCGGGCGCTCAGATCTTTAAAATTCCAAAAAATAGACCATCACCAACGAGAAAAAAGGACGGGAAAGCGTGTCGAAAGCAGGCTTGGCAGCGTTAGAAATCGCAGTACAGGAAGTAAAGGCAGTCATCTCCACCCTCACCGAGGAAGAGTGGACACGCCCCAGTGGCTGCAAGGGCTGGTCGGTTCGCGACCTCGTGGCCCATATGAGCTCGAACTACAAAGAAACCGTTGACCCTTCACCAGCACCTGCAGAGCCCATCAACTTGCCAGCAGAGCGCATGATGGACATGTTGGTCGATATGCGTGATGGCTGGACCAACCAGCAGATTCTCGATGAGTACCTGGCCTTTGCCGACCAGGCCGTTGCCGTATTGGCTTCCATGCAAGAAGAACCATTGGCCTCAACGGTCATTCCCCTTGCCGACCTTGGTTCATACCCCATGAACCAATTGGCCGACGCCTATGCCTTCGACCACTACTGCCACTTGCGCATTGACCTTCTTGCACCCGATGGCCCCATTGAGCGCAAGATGCCGAACGCCGATGCTGTGCGACTTGCCCCTGCCATTGGCTGGATGATTACCGGAATGCCACAGATGCAGGCCGACCTTGGTCGCACACTCAGTGCGCCCATCACGCTCACACTCACTGGCCCTGGCGGCGGTGTGTGGACCATTGCACCAGCAGGGGCCGACATCACCGTGACACCAGGAAAGACTCCTGGCACTGTTGCCGATGTGAGCAGCAATGGTCACTCGTTCATCAACTGGGGCACACAACGCTCCGACTGGCGCGAGCATTGCAAAGTCACTGGCGATGAGCCGGTAGCTGCTCAGTTCCTCGACGCGCTGAACATTATTTAGTCAGTAGCGGGTCTGGGTCTCACACTTGTGTGCGACTCGGGCCCGCAGCTGAATCTTTAAACATCGACTCTGCGTCGAAACCAATGCGGCCATCGGGAATGAGTTGAATGACAACTCGCGCTGGTGAGTCGAGGTGCTCAGCAAATGCTTTTTGCCGTTCAACGCTTTCAGGGCGAACACGTGCAGCAAGTACTTTGTAGAACCACTGTTTTGTTGGCTCATCTTCGTGCAACACAATGTTGCCTTTGTACGTGAGCGCTTGGCTGATACCAATATCGGTACCACGA
>JBIKNT010000004.1:0-19767 GCA_044358465.1 Ilumatobacteraceae bacterium | reverse complement strand
GAAAAGCAACGCATGCTGTTGGCACTCGCCCTTGCTGCTCGCCCCCGCGTTGCCTTTCTCGATGAACCCACTTCGGGTGTTGACATCAATGGCCGCGATGCCATTCGCTTCATTATCAATGACTTGGCCGCCAATGGCACAGCGGTGGTTCTTGCTACACATGAACTTGATGAAGCAGAGCGCTTAGCACAACGTGTTGTTCTCTTTCATCAGGGAAAAATTGTGGCTAACGCTCCATTGGCCATCATGCGTTCAGCACAACACGAACTGCGCTTTTCCTCATCTCCTGCTTTGAATGTGCAAGAACTGTCTGCGCATATTGGTCTTCAAGTTGCCGTTATTCAAGATCACTACGTTGTTCGTTTTGAAAATGCCGACTCTGCATTTTCTTCCGAACTTGTGCAACGAGTGTCTACATGGCTGAACGACAAACAATTACCGCTCAACAATTTATCTATTGGCGCACAACGCCTTGAAGATATTTTTCGCAACCTCACTGGTGGTACACAATGACCGCGCTCACTACTCAACTACAAGCAGAAATGAATGTAGTGCGTCGCAATGGCGAGCAGCTGCTTGTTACCTTAGGAATACCCCTACTTTTATTGGGGTTTTTCAGCATTGTTGATGTTCTTCCTACTAATGAAAAAGATCCTGTCAATTTCTTGGTACCAGGAATTCTCGCTCTTGCGGTAATGAGCACCTCAATGGTGAGTCTTGGCATCGCAACCGGGTTCGAACGTAACTATCTCGTTCTCAAACGTTTAGCGGCAACACCTCTCGGAACAACACGCCTCATCGCCGCAAAAACACTTTCCATCGCAGTTGTCGAAGCAGTGCAAATGATTCTGCTCATTTCGCTGGGCTTCCTTCTTGGGTGGTCGCCTCAACAGGCCAACTGGCTACTTGCACTGATCGCTGTTGTACTCGGTACTTTTGCCTTTGCAGGAATTGGTCTCTTTCTCGCAGGAAACTTACGAGGCGAAGTCAACCTTGCTGCAACAAATGGTTTATATCTTGTCTTGTTGCTCATCGGCGGCATTGTTTTTCCACTAGACAAATTGCCAGGTGCACTCAGCGCCATCAGCCGCTGTTTGCCCACCTCAGCATTGAGCGATGTATTACGCGATGCATTGATGTCGGCCGGAGAACACACCACGTCGTCATGGATTGTGCTTGTGGTGTGGGCAATTGCTGCCCCATTATTGGCAGCAAAAACTTTTAAGTGGAACTAAGCCTTTAAATCGCACTTACTCTTGTGGTGGCTTGCTTTGCGAGAAAGCCTTTTCCACTTCGCTGAACGTGAGCGGCTCGTCGTCTTCACGCACGTATGACTGATCTTTATAGAAGCCCTTTGCCAGACGTTTGAAAAAGATGAAAATGACAATGGCCCACAGGAAGAACGAGCCACCGGTTTTCATGACAGCGCCAGCTAACTGCTGGTCGGTTTCCGTCGATAGGCCCCATACACGAATAGGAATGTCGTAGTGCTTGTACACCGAGTCTTCAGCAAAGGTAAGCCAAGCAGCCGGAACCGTGGGTACCACCGACATGAGGAAGAGATAAATGGTTTTCCCGGCATAGCCAATGTGGAATTCTTTTGCTGGGCCACAAATTGGCGCCCACATACATAGGGCTGTGGTGACAACCAATATATGCATGGCATAGTGCAGCGGGCTGCTCTGCGCACTTTGATTCACCAAGCCAGGAATATGGGTGATCATGACCACAACGTTAAATAGCAAGCCGGCAATGATCGGTTTGCTCAGCCACCGCACAAATCGGTATGCCTTACCCTCACCAATGACTGCGCGAAAGAGCCATTCGGGAATTGCCAGAAGCACAAGTGGTGGTACGAAATATGCGAGCACCATGTGTTGGAACATGTGCACCGAATACAAATATTCTTCACTGATGTCGTGCATTGGCCAATCGGTGGAAAACCACAAGAGCCCAATTCCACCAATGAATGCCATCAAATTTTTACGAGACAGTATTTGGTCTTTAGGCACTCCCGCTTGCGGCCCAATTACTTTTACTGCATACGTATAAGCACCAATGAGAAAAACAATGAGCAGCCAAATTTCTGGGTGCGCCTGGAAGCGCCACGGATCAAGTAGTGGGTTGGCAGCTTCGGCAATCATGACGCCTCGGCTCTACTTGTTATGCCGCAAAGAACTTGAAGGTTGCAAGTGCGATGACGTACACCATGACCGCTAGGAAAAGTCCTGCATAAAAACAGAAGCTGAACAGTTTGTTATCGAACTTCAAATGCATGAAGTACGAAACAACGATGAAAAACTTGACGACCATCAAAATGATCAGCACCGGCATAAAGAATGCACCGAAATCGACATAGTACGTAGAAACTTCGAGTGCTGTCATGGCTGCCAGAATGAGGGCTACGCGAATATAGCCAGCATTGCTCATGCCGTGTTGAGCATGATCATCATGAGAGTGATCGTGTTCTGAGTGGGTTTCTGTTGCAGCTGTCATAGTGGAACCTTCGTTTGAGGGTTTAAATTATGCCGGGATGAGATAAACGAGCGTAAAAATAATGATCCAGATCACGTCGACAAAGTGCCAATACAAACCAACGAGTTCAACAACCTCTGCTTTGTCGCCAGGAATGGTGCTGCGTTTGATGATGCCCACAACCGACATCAGCATGATGATTCCGACGGTGACGTGTACCCCGTGGAAGCCGGTGAGTGTGTAGAAGCTTGAACCAAAGAGGCTGGTAGTGAAACCCAAGCCCTCGTTGTACATCGCTGTGAATTCATACACCTGGCCACCAACAAAGGTTGCACCAAGAAGTGCAGTAATTGTTAGCCACAAAGTGGTTCCGCGGTCATCACGGTTTTGTGCAGCAGAAACTGCGAGCACCATGGTGAGTGAACTCATGAGCAAAATGAAACTGCTCACCGAGGTGAAGGGAATATCGAATACGTTTCCGGGGCGTGGTCCTTCTGAAACACGACCGCGGTACAACATGTAGGTGCTGATGAGGCCACCGAACAACAAGCACTCTGAGCCCAAGAAGAGCCACATTGCAATCTTGTTGTTGGACAAACCCGTTGTAGTGGTGTGTCCGTGTGTGCCGTGATCGGCTTCGTGAACTGCTACGTCAGACAAGTGGAGCCAACTCCTTCGTGCTTTCTCCCGCTGCGGGAGGATCGAAATCGGTTTCAGGTGCAGTTGATGGCTCAAGGGCCCAACCGAACATTGCCAACACCAAGAAAAGGCCGCCAACGATGGCTACTGGTATTGAGTAGATGACACCAGTCGTGATGATGGGCAAAGTTGCTGCAAGAACAATTGGCCAATACGACGGTGATGGCATATGAATGTGCTTGTCGGCATGAGCTTCTTGATCGGCCAGAATTTCTTCTGCCGTCGCAATTTGCTTGTACTCATGCGTGACCGGGTCTTGCTGGTACTTGCGGTGGAAGAACTCATCGAGGTGATGAACGGTAGGAATCACATCGAAGTTGTGTTCCTTCGGTGGGCTACTAGTCATCCACTCCAAGGTGCGTGAATCCCATGGGTCGAGCGGAGCGAGTTCTTTGCTACGGGCTGTCTTGACGACGTTGATGAGGAACAGCAGTACACCAACGGCCAAGATGAGTGAGCCCAGTGAAGCAATTTGGTTCCAGAATCCAAGGTTGAAGAACCCTTCACCAGCGCGAGCCTCGGTCCATACATACATACGACGTGGTTGACCCTGTAGACCCAAGATGTGCATTGGGCCGAAGGTCATGTTCATACCAATGACCATCAACCAGAAGTTTGCCTTGCCCAACTTTTCGTTCAGAGTTTTGCCAAACATTTTTGGCCACCAGTAGTAGAAACCAGAGAAGAGTCCGAATACCGCTCCACCAAATAGCACGTAGTGGAAGTGGGCAACGATGTAATACGTATCGGTTTGTTGTGTGTCAGACGGTGCCACAGAGTGCGTTACGCCAGACAAACCACCGATGGTGAAGAGCACGATGAGACCAACGGCGAAATGCATTGCCGCTGTAAAACGCAATTTGCCACCCCACAAAGTGAGTGTCCAGTTCACAATTTTTACACCGGTTGGAATTGCAATGGCCATGGTGGAAATGGAGAACACCGCCACCGACACTGGCCCCAGCCCCGAAGCAAACATGTGGTGAGCCCACACACCCCAACCAACGAATCCGATTGCTGCACCCGAAAACACAACGAATGGATAACCAAAGAGTGGCTTCTTGGAGAAAACAGGCAGTACCTCAGAGATAATGCCGAAGCTCGGCAGAATGAGGATGTACACCTCGGGGTGTCCGAAGATCCAGAATAAGTGCTGCCAGAGCAGTGGGTCGGCACCTGCTGCCACATCGAAGAACGTTGCACCAAAGTTGCGCTGGAAGCTCAGGAGGAAAAGCGCCACCGTAATAACTGGTACTGCGAACAACAAGAGGAACTGCACCACCAGCTGAAGCCATGTGAATACTGGCATCTTCATGAGGCTCATTCCCGGAGCGCGCATATTCAACACCGTCACAATGAGGTTGATTGCACCTGTTAACGAGGCAATACCTGTGATCTGAAGCCCCAGTGCCCAAAAGTCAACGCCGTGTGATGGCGAGAAAATTGGACCCGAGTTTGGTGCGTACATAAACCAGCCACCATCGGCAGCGCCGCCAAGGAACCACGACAAGTTGATGAAGATACCGCCACCGAGAACACACCAAAAACCAAAAGCATTCATGCGTGGGAAAGCAACGTCACGAGCACCAATTTGGAGTGGAATGAAATAGTTTGCAAAAGCTGCGGCCATTGGCATCACAAAAAGGAACACCATGGTGGTGGCGTGCATTGTGAACATTTGGTTGTACACGCTGGCACTCAAGACCTTGCCATCTGGTGCAGCAAGTTGGAGACGAATGAGTACCGCTTCGATACCTCCGACGATGAAAAAGAACATCGCCATCACGCCATACATGATGCCGAGCTTCTTGTGGTCGACAGTAAAGAGCCATGACTTCCACCCTGTTGTTGACACAGGACGCTTGAAGCCACCTTGTGCTCGCGACGGTGTAGCTGGTGGTGCGATTTCCACACCTCCGGCTGTAGCTGGTCGTTCAATAATTGCCATGTCAGCGTGCTCCGATCACTTCAGTGTGGAGAGGTAAGCCACAAGTTTGTCGATGTCGTCCTCTGAGAGTCCGAGATTCGGCATACCGCGGTACTTACCGTTGGTGGATGAGAGTTGTGTTGGGTCTGCATACATCGGCTTCATTGCCGGTGAATTGCGTAACCAACGTCGTAGATCTGTTTGATTCAGACATTCTTCGCTCACACCGGCAAGATATTTTTTGCCGACTGTTTCACTACTAGCGCCCCAAACATCTGCGCGACATTTTTTGTTCAGTAGGTCCCATGACGCACCTGCAAAGGTATTGCGCGACATGAGGTGCGTGAGGTTAGGTGCTGCACCTGACCATACGTTTTCATCGGGAGCCGCAATTGCTGGTGTCCCGTCGGCCTTTTTCAGACCATTGACTTGGTGACAACGAACGCACTGGTTGAGAAAGACCGCTTCGCCTTCTTTTGCCAAAGTATTTTCAGCAGGTGATTTTGCGTCGGCAAGTTGGTTTGCCACCCACGCAGCAAAATCTTCTTTACTCAAAGCCACTGTTTCCATGCGCATGTTTGCATGAGAAAGACCACAGAACTCTGTGCACTGACCGGCATAAATTCCTGGCTTATCGGCGTCGAGACGCAGAGTATGCACGCGACCCGGCACCGCATCGCGCTTGCCGTTGAGTGCTGGAATCCAATATGAGTGAATGACGTCGCGGCTGGTTTCGCGCAGAAGCACTTTTGTACCAACAGGAATGATCATTTGTCCGGAAGTAATGATGGGGGCTGTGATACCGAGTTCTGGTTGTGCGGGGTAGTCGTATTCCCACCACCACTGCTGACCGGTGACGTTGACCACCATTTGTGTATCGCTGGTCTTCGACAGGTCGAACACTGTGCGGAACGTGAATACGCCTACACCAGCCAAAATGAGCGCCGGCAAAATGGTCATACCAATTTCGAGCGCTGGCTTGCCGTGAGTTTGTTCTGGCATTGCCTGGCCGCGGTCGCGGAACTTGATAATGCAATACACCACAGCACAAAAAACAATGACGCCAATAACACCCGCTATTGCAAAGACAGGCTGTTGCAGGTCGTCGATGATTTTTGCATTTGAGCCTTTGGGCTGCCATGTATCTTGCGGTGCATCTTTTGCACAGCCAGCGAGAAAAGAGGTTGCGGCAATACCGGAGACGCCAGCAACAATGCGACGAGTTGTCGTGCTCATGACTAAGGCACCATGATTTCTATTGATTGACCTTCAAGGCCAGGAACAGTAAGGGTGTACGGCTTCTCAGATGCCATTGATGGCTTGGCAATTTTGAAGGTGAGCGCCTGCTCATGATCGATGCCAATCATTTGTGTGCAATTGAGTACTTCTTCCACAACACCATCTTGCACCGCTTTGGTTCCGAGGTACGCAGTGAGCCGCGCTTCTTTTTCGTCTTTGTTGCGGAAGATAATGGTGGCATCGTTTGCTCGCGGGAAAGTAATGGTTTGTGTGACTTTGTCAACACCTAACTCGCGGGCGGTGAGCTTGCCATCACGCAATTCAATAGTCGCAATAGGGTTCGACCGCATGGAAATGGTTCCCTCTGCTAAGTGGTCGAAGTATTTATCCGCTTTTTCACCGCATACTTTGTGAGCGAAGTGATCCTCTTTTTTCGCCTTTACAAGGCTGTCACGAAGCCCATTGCTTGCTGCTGCAATTCCACTTGCTGCTATGCCAACCGCGCTCGCTACACAAATTCCTACCACCAATGTTTTTTTCAAACTTGGCTTCAGAGCGAAAATGGCACCCACAAAGAGAACTGCTGCGCCGACAATGATGAAAATAATTGCGCCAGCATCTTTAGAGACAGCAAGCATGATCCGCGAGAAGGAAATAATGATGACGCCCAAACCAACGGTGGCGAGTATTGGAAACTCAAGTGGATGCAACATCCGACCACGCAGCGAAGCGTTGTATGCCTTGTCGCTTGATGCACCTTCACTCCACGACTGAACGAGCCATTCTGTTCCGGCTGCCAACAGTGCAATGAGACCGAGGAAGAACACAATGGGGTGCGTAATGAGACCGGCAACTACACCAACAAAGCCAACGGTGGCAATGAGTGGCCACATGCTCGCCGTCAACTGTTCGGCGCTGGCAGGCGCTGCTGTGTCGCCAACTGCAACTTCACCATCACGGTTGAAAAGTGACAGCCCAGCAACCACACCAGATGCAGTGGCAATGGACAACAAAGCAACTGCACCACCTGTGGCGTTATCGACTAACGCAATATAAAGAACACAGACGGCAAGAGAGAACCCTGTGAGTCCGAGGAAAAATTTTGAACCTGGCGTAAACATCGTCGACCTATTTCTGCACGAAGACTACGAACCACACTGCGGTGTACGCCGCAGCGAGGAAATACCAATACAACGCATGTGCATTTAGAAGATCGGTGTTCGCCGCGCGACCACCGATGCTTTTAAAGAGAGATGCAACCGTGAACACAAGACCAGACACAATGAGCACAGTGAGCGTGCCGACAATTGCGTAGAACATTGATTGATAAGTACCCGACGCAACGCCTATGTTGAACTGCACAAAAATGGCAGCTTGAGCATTGAGAATGGCGATACCAAAAAGAAGTGTGAGGCTCAGCGCAGCAACTACGTGCTTTGAGTCGCCGCGACGAGCGGCATAAGCAGCCCACTGCACCATGACGCACATGACGAGAAACGACAAGATGCCCACGTTGGTAACAACTTCAGGCATTTTGAGATCGGCGGGGAGCCAATCTTTGATGAGCTTGAAACCATCAGATGAAGGTCGTGTTGGTGCAGCTGCGCGGAAACGTAGCCACAATGCCAACATGCCACCCATGAGCATGGTTCCTGCGGCTACTGCAAGGCCGGTGCTCATGAAAAGTTGGCGGCGCGGCGCGGGGCGCGGCCCAGCGGGAAGTGCGTAGGTCATTTCTGTCCTCCTGCAGGCTTGATATCGAGAAGTGGTTCAGCACTTGCGACTGATGGCGTTGACACGAAGTTGCTTGATGGTGCTGGTGACGACACCGACCACTCGAGGCTTTGCGCATCCCATGGATCGTCGCCTGCAACTTCACCTGCGGTGAAGGCACGAAGCGCGGTGAGAACAAAAAGAAGTACTGACACTGCAACGAGTGCGTGTCCGGCTGCTGACGTTGTATTCCACAATTCTTGCGGGCCGCTGTACGAGAAGTTGTTGGCAACATTTGCTGGTTGGTTCGCAAAGCCAGCGATGTACATCGGCAATGCGGCAAGCACGGTTCCTAAAAATGCAAGCCCACTGATTCCGAGCACTGCTGATGAAGGCAACACGCGTCCCCATAGTTTTGGACCCCAGTAAGAAACAGCTGCGAGCCCAATGAGCAACGCGCCATAACCCACGTAAATGAACTCGCCTTCTTCAAAAACTGTTCCGGCAAGTTGAGCTGGCCCAAACAATGCAACAAGATGCCCGACCATTCCGGTGAGCACCATGCCAAGACCAAGAAGTGCTGGCGCCATTGCAGGAACTAAACGTGGCTTGCTTTTCGCGATACCAAGCAACGACACTCCCAACACCACGAGCACACCCAGAAGTGGCAACGCGTTGAAGATGAGGAAAGGAATGAGTTCTTTTACTTTGTCGCTTCCACTGGTGTTGGTCCAGGTCACGCCATGTTGAACTTGCGTTGCGCCACCTAAGGCAGCAAGAGAAACAATGGCGATACCTGTGAGCAATACTGGCCGCAAAACTTGGCGCTTACCACTGACAACCGCTGCTATTTCTGCAAGAACTCCAGCGCCCATTGCAACGTAAACGTAAGTTTGTGGCTGAGTGAGTGACCAACCCATCCAGTCGGAAATACCTTTGTTGCCTCCAAAGGCCACGCGCGCATAACGGTGGTCGACGTAGAGATACACAAGAGTTCCGAGCAACACTGGCAAGGTAAGAATTAATGCAACTCCACCGGTAAGTGCAGACCATGACGACATGGGAACGCGCAGCAGTGTCATGCCAGGGGCGCGGTTGGTGAGCACAGTGGTCACTACAGAAACTGCAGCGGCAAGTGCACCGATAACGGCAATGCCCATGCCAAGAAGAAACAGGTCGACCATTTTTTCACTGCCGCCACCAGGGCCACCGTTTGCAATGGTGGAACCAATAGCAAGACCAACGCCTGCAAGCCACATCCAAAAACCAAACATTGCAAGACGTGCGAACGCAATTGTTTTTGCACCAACTTGCAGTGGCACTACTGCAATAGCAACACCGAGAAGAAGTGGCAACATCACGCCGAAGGAAAGTCCGACTCTGTAAAGAGAGAAAATTTGTGTGACGGAGTCTTGATCTAAAAGGGAGTAGCCCGTTGCAGAGATGCGCTCCACACCAATGACTGCGCCAAGTGCTGCTGCAGCAATTGCAATGAGCAATGCGCAACCAATGAAAAGTCGACCAATACGTTTATGGTCGGTCGTGGTAGCCCATGCACCGACGCCCACTAAAAAAGCGCCAAGGGCACTGTCGCTAGAAGTGGCGTGCACCTGGGTACCAGATACATGCGTTTCGATCGTGGTCATGGAGGGCTTTCTTTCTCGGAAATGACGTTACGAGATTACCTACCTGCGAGAGTCAGGAGGTAAATCAAGAGTCTTTGTGGGTTTGTGATTTTGCATAGGGGGGGCACCCTGCGCACCTCAACTGTAGGCGATGCACCCTAGGAGACCCCATATTTCACGAGCACGTCGACGGTGATGGCTCCAAAAAGAAGTGAAATGTAGGAGATGGAGTAGGAAAATACGCGCATCGAGACCGCTTCCGTGGGGGTCCGCCACAAATATCCGATGCCGAGGAGGAAAAATGCCCCCAAAACAGCTGCTGAGACCCCATAAATGACCCCTAAATCGGCAACTGGCAGCAAAATGAGGCTTGCCACCACCAAAGCCACGGTGTAGCGCAACATGGCCCACAGGGTCTGTTTCATGGGCACAACGGTGGGCAACATGGGCACCTGGGCCGCTTTGTAGTCATCGGAGTGGCGAATGGCCAAAGCCCAAAAATGGGGTGGAGTCCAGAGGAAAATGATCAAAAAGAGCAAAAAAGCGGCCCAAGACACCTGATTGGTGACCGCCGACCAGCCCACGAGCACGGGAACGGCCCCGGCAGCACCCCCAATGACGATATTTTGGCGGCTCGTGCGCTTCAGCCACACGGAATAAATGACCACGTAGAACATGGTGGCCGAGAAGGTGAGTAGGGCCGACAAGAGGTTGGCACCGACCCACAAAATGGCAAAAGCCACAATTTCCAGAATCCAGGCAAAAATGACGGCATTTCGCGGGGCGATGAGGCCGGTGACCAAAGGGCGCCCTTGGGTGCGCTCCATGAGTTTGTCGATATCGCGGTCGATGACCATGTTGAGGGCGTTCGCCCCGCCAGCGGCCAGTGAGCCACCCACCAAGGTGAGCACAACGAGCCACGTGGCTGGCCAACCCTTTTGGGCCAAAACCATGGTGGGAACTGTGGTGACCAACAAAAGTTCCACAATGCGTGGTTTGGTGAGGGCGATATAGCCGCCAATAACGGTGGTGGGTCGGCGACCCGAGCCATTGTGCGACAAAGCTCGGCGTGCAAGACGCGAAGGAACGAGGGGGCGAGCACCAACAGCCATGGAAATGCCCATCGTAGGGGCAGAATGTCGTAATGGCATCAACGACCGAATCACCCGCAGCAGATATTGCTGTCGATGAACAACTCGACACCGACAAGCCATGGATCGTGCTTGTCTGGAATGACCCCATCAACCTCATGTCGTACGTCGCATTTGTCCTCCAAAAACTTTTTGGTTACAGCAATGAAAAAGCAACGGAGTTAATGCTCGACGTCCACCACAAAGGCCGCGCTGTTGTCTCAAGCGGTGCCCGTGAACGCGCTGAACTCGATGTATTTCGCCTACATGAGCATGGTTTATGGGCAACCATGCAACGCGACACATGATGCGCCGTCGCAACTCTGGGCCATTTGTTGCACAACGCGATGGCACGTATGCAATGAAGCTTTCGCCCGATGTGCAGGCATTGCTTGTGCATATGTTCGGTGAATTGCGAGATGTTCTCACCACCGGCAATTCCAACGAACCCACACTGCAGCGACTTTTCCCCGTGGCCTATCACCAAGACCCCGAGAGCAATGAGGAGTACCAGCGTCTCATGCGCAGCGAGCTGGTCGCTTCCCGGCTTGCTGCCATTTCACGGGCCGTCGAGGTCATCGATACCGCTGAGAACCAATCGCCCATTCTCACGTCGGGCGACATGTCACAGTTCATGCAGTCGCTCAATGCCATTCGCCTCTTGCTCGGCACCATGCTCGATGTGAGTGAAGACGATGAGTTGAATGGCCAAAATGACCTGGAAGATGATGATCCACGGCTGGCTCAACATCATTTATATGCCTATTTGGGGTGGTTATTAGAAGCTTCTATAAGTGCTCAGATGAATCGGGGGGAAATTCGCTAATTCCCTGATAGTTTTGCAACGCTCTCGCGTGGAGTCGAACAAGCCCCCATCGTCTAGTGGCCTAGGACACCACCCTTTCAAGGTGGCGGCACGGGTTCGAATCCCGTTGGGGGTGCGAAATACGGTTATATACAACTTAATATCAGCAATAACGATCATGTTTTTCAATGATCAAAGTGTGGAATTTATGTCGTCACTTTGGTCCCGTGGTGAAGCTGGAGTTCACGCCGGCCTGTCAAGCCGGAGGTCGCGGGTTCGAGTCCCGTCGGGACCGCGTGTGCAGATGTTTACATCTGTCACGGTCGAGTAGCTCAGTCGGCAGAGCGTCCGCCTGAAAAGCGGAAGGTCACCGGATCGACGCCGGTCTCGACCACAATATCTTTATGAAGCGCCGCGACATTGAGGGCCTGCGAGCCCTAGCAGTTGGTGTCGTGGTTTTGTACCACGCACACTTCTTCGCCTTACGTGGCGGTTTCGTTGGCGTTGACGTTTTTTTCGTCCTCTCGGGTTTTCTCATTACGTCGCTGCTCGCTAGCGAGTTCGCAGCAAACAAACGTATTTCATTGCGCCAGTTTTATGCGCGCCGCGCACGGCGCTTATTGCCGGCTTCCACTCTTGTGATTGTCGCAACAGTTATTGCAGGGCGCATCTGGCTTGAACCACTGCGCTTGCGCGACCTTGGGCAAGACGCCATTGCAAGTGCTGGGTTTTTTGCCAACATCACTTTTGCCAACCGTGGCACCGATTACTTGCAATCAACTTTGCCACCTTCGGCGCTGCAACATTTTTGGTCGCTGGCCGTGGAAGAACAGTTCTATGTGGTGTGGCCAGCACTCCTTGCATTACTGCTCTGGCGTTCACGCAGTTTCCGCACACGTGCTGTTGTCGGTATTTCCGTTCTCAGCATTGCATCGTTTGCCGTGTGTATTTGGCAAACCAATACTACGCAACAATGGGCGTTCTTTGGGCTGCACGCACGTGCATGGGAACTAGGGCTCGGCGCTCTCCTCGCACTTGCATGGAACAACGTCAACAGCATCGCCACGTGGTTACGTGCAGTTGTGGGTTGGCTTGGCCTCGTTGCCGTCATTGCCAGTTGTTTTCTCTTCAATGAAAAAGTTTTATTTCCCGGCTACGCCGTGTTGCTCCCTGTTATTGGCACCTTGTGCGTGCTCATTGCTGGCGACGACAACCGCTACGGACCGCAAATACTTTTACGGTTCGAAGCATTGCAATTCATCGGAGCACGTTCGTATTCGTTGTATCTCTGGCATTGGCCTGCACTCATTATTGGTGAAGCCGCCTACGGCCACACACTCAATGCAACCGAGCGCATTCTTCTTCTAGGCATTGCATTTTGTGGCGCATGTTTGTCGTACGCATATGTCGAGAACCCGGTACGGCACTCCGCGAAGCTGCAACTCAAACCAATGTTCGCGCTCACGATGGGTGGTGGCCTCATTGCAGTGAGTCTTGCCGCCGGCATCGTTCTCAAGTCAAATTCAGCATCACTAGCGAGCGACGTAGTTGCTGAAGCACCCGTTGCAATGCAAACCACAACTACTCAAGTATCTGCCGCAACAACAGTGGCTCCTCCTGTAGAAACAACCACAACTATTCCTTTGCCACCGCCCGTTGTTGTGAGCCCGGCGATACCGCTTGAAGCAGTTGAGCAAGGTGTGCTCGCGCAAGAAGTTCCTTCAAACCTAGAACCGTCATTACGTGCAGCCGTGGGTGACAAGCCCGTCATTTATGACAATGGTTGTCACGTGAGTGTTGGCCCCTCTACACCGAAGAAGTGCGAATACGGTGCAAAAAGATCGCCTTTCACCGTTGCTCTCTTTGGCGACTCACACGCTGCACAATGGTTTCCCACTATTCAAATGACTGCTCGTCAACAAGGTTGGCGATTCTTGCCCTTCACCAAATCGGGTTGTCCACCTATTGACCTCATTACGTGGAACATGCTCTCGTCAAACACATATCCGCAGTGCAGGCCGTGGCGCAAGAACGTCATTGAAATGATGATTGCGGAAAAAGTGCAGGTGGTGTTCATTTCTTCATCTGTGAAACTCATGGCCGTAAACACACGTAATCCATTTTTGCCAGAGCAAGTAGTTGAAGGACAAACAGAATTACTCACGCAGTTAAAGGCCGCAGGAATTACTCCAATTCTCATCACCGACACTCCATACCCCGGCGACAACTTGCCCATTTGTCTTTCTCGCAACATCAAGAATGTTCCAAAGTGCACTTATGACCGCGAGAAGGGTTACCGCGCAGAGCGCATTCAAGCCATTATCGATGCGGGTGCCAAAAATGAAGTGCAAGTGCTCGACATCAGTAACTGGCTCTGTGGTGCTACAAAGTGCCCTGCCATTGTGGGCAACATTTTGGTGAACCGCGATGGTGATCACATCACGACGAAATATGCACAATGGCTACAGCCGCTGTTCGATGCAGCGGTGTCGCCATACGTGAACTATGTGCGCCAGCGCACCAGCGTTTCCTGAGCCACTGTTGCCACGTGTGTGCCGTCTTGGGCAAACACGTAACCAAACGATAAACCTCGGCCGCCAACAAATGCATTGCATGACATTTCATACAAGTGCCACTGGTCTGCACGTAGTGGGCGATGAAACCAAATGGTGTGATCGAGGCTTGCACTAAAGGCTGTGCCTGCGTCGGCTGCGGCACGTGCATCGGGCGACGAACTAAACACCGCATCGGTGGGTAGGTCGTCTGATATGAAGGCGAGTGCACACTGATGCGCAAGCGGGTCGTCGCCGGTGGGTGTTGTGACACGCATCCAAGCGGCAACTCTTCCTACGCCATCGCGGTCGCCGGCAGGAACTTGTTCGGTCGGAATCCAGCGGCGGTCGAAAAACTCGCTCCACGTTGTTGACTCCAACTCTTCAGGTTGCGACAAGTGTTCCGGAAACTTTGTGGCACTGACCTCTGGAGCATCTTCAGCCTTTTGGAATGAGGCCTCTAGGTTCAAGATGGCACCAACAGCCTGGCGTGCCACCACTCGACGCGTCACGAAACTGCGGCCATTACGAATGCGGTCGACTTCGTAGCGCACGGTTTGCTTGTTGTCACCACGCTGGATGAAATAGGCGCGTAGCGAGTGCACCGAAAACTCGGGGTCAACGGTGTGAGCGGCTGCTCGCAACGCCTGAGCGACAATATGGCCCCCATACAAGCCACCCCAGGGGTACGCATGGCCAACGCCAATGTACGTATCGGGGCCGTGTGGCTCTAGCTCAACAAGTGCATGAAGATCCATGCACCTATCATGCCGTAGAAATAGTTTTTACGTGGTTAGCTAACGCGCAGAACCATCAACACAGCTTCTGTCAGATGGCTTTCCACTTCATATTCCCCCGCTTTGTCGGCCGTGAACGTGAAGGTTTTGGTGTCGCCCTTTTTGGTCATATCGCCGCCAAGGTCATAGCCATGAACGTGGAATTCGTCGTCAGCATCGGGGTTGATGAAGGTCAAAGTGACCTGGGAACCTAAAGCGACTTCTTCCACGCGATCTGGCCCTGAATTTTCGCCTACAACTACATCAATAGTGACACTTCCATCACTCATGGTGCTTTCCGTTGAAGCCACCGTGGTCACAACAGCCACCGTGGTCACAACAGCGATGGTGTCGGACGTACTGCTGTCGCTCGAACATGCCACCAGGCCAACGACGGGGGTGATTGCCAAAAGCACTTGCCAGATTTTTTTAGTTTCCATACTTCTCCGTCGCTTGTGGGGGTGGCAAAGTTCCTGCTTCATTCGAAGCATTCATGAGTGTGTGAAGATCAAGCCTGGCGCGTGCCACCCGGGAGCGCACGGTGCCAATGGGGCACTCACACATTTCAGCAACCTCTTCATAGGAAAGCCCTACTAATTGGGTCAGCACAAAGGCGTCGCGCCTGTCTATATCTATATGGGCAATGAGATCCCGGAGGTCAAGGGAAGAATCTTCGGCGCTCACCAGAACTGGGCGAGTGCCTTCATAATCTTTTTGCAGTTTGCGGCGGCGTTGGCGGCGACGAATTTCATCGAGGCAGGTGTGCCGGGCAATGCCAAGGGTCCAGGCGCGCACGTTGTGTTCGGCGGTCACACGGTGCAATGAGCCAATCATCTTGATGAGAGCATCTTGAGCTAAATCGTCTGCCGATTGGGCATCGACCATGTACTTGCACAATCGCCATACATCGCCCTGAACTAATCGCATCAGACCTTCTAGTGCCACGCGGTCTCCGTCGCGAGCTTTAAGAGCAGTGCTCGTCAGGAGATCCATATACCTAACTTACTTAGCACAAGGTCCAAAGAAAGAGTTTGTATGTAGGAACTTTGGCACGTTCCTAAACGACACTATTGCATGACGCACAATGCCGACTGCTCTCCATTTCACATTCTCATTTCAGCTCAACTCGATGGTGAAACATCGAGCGCTGAAAATGCGGCATTGCAACAGCACACCACAGAGTGTGTTGAGTGTTTGGCGCTCCTCACACAACTATCGGTACAACATCGTCGCCTGCGTGTGCACACAGCAGAAATAACACCCGACATGGCGCTGGCCGTTCTTGCCAAAGCTCACCCACCCAAGTTGGGCCGCCGCGGTTGGATTCGCCAGGCGCTTTTTACTATTGGTATTACCGAACTCGTGTTGTCGTTACCTGCGTTGCTCTTTGGTGAAGACGCCAACGCACCTGTTCACATTGCTCGTCACGTGGGCTCTTTGGGCGTCGCGCTTGGTATTGCACTTGTATACGCAGCCTGGCGACCCACGCGTGCATTTGGAATGATGCCGTTCATTGCCGCTCTTGGGCTCTGCATTGTTGTGTCATCAGTTCTTGATATTGCTACAGGGCGTGCAGCGGTGCTTTCAGAGTCAACGCATCTCGTTGAATTAGGGGGCATGTTCCTCGTATGGCTTCTTGCAGGGAGCCCACGACCACGGAATCCGTTTTTCTTTTTCCGATCTGCAACACACCGTGTGAAACCCTGACCAAGGTCGTAGTTTCATCGCGTGCAAACTCCTTACGTCATCATTGACCTCGACACAGTCGAGACAAAATTTCGCGAACTTTCCGAAGCCCTTCACTCCACCGAGTTGTGTTACGCAGTGAAAGCGAACCCAGGCAAACCAGTCATTGAACGATTAGCTGCACTGGGTGCCAGTTTCGATGTTGCCAGTGTTCCTGAAATTGATTTGGTGTTGTCGTGCGGCGTAGAACCAGCCCGTATTTCCTTTGGAAACACCATTAAAAAGCAGCGCGATATTGCTTATGCAGCCCAGCAAGGTATTACGCGTTTCACCGTTGACACCTTGAGTGAACTCCACAAAGTGCTGGCCGAAGCACCTCGTGCGGAAGTATGCGTGCGTTTGTTTCACGATTGTGAAGGTGCCGACTGGCCGTTGTCGAAAAAATTTGGTTGCGGTTTTTCCGATGCAAAAAATATTCTCATTGCTGCTGGCAACGCTGGTTGCACAACAGGTATTTCATTTCACGTGGGCTCGCAACAACGCAACCTCGATGCGTGGCTTGCACCATTACAACTGTGCCAGCAACTCATTACTGAGGTTGCGGAAGAATCGGTTGCACCAGAGTTTGTGAACCTCGGTGGCGGCTACCCCGGTAGCTACCTCGATGACACTCCACATATTTCTGTATACGGCGATGCAATTCGCAAAAGTTTGCACGATGTGTTTGGCAGCAACACGCCGCGCCTGATGGCTGAACCTGGTCGTTACCTTGTTGCCGATGCAGGCACATTGCATACTGAAGTAGTACTCATTAGCAAGCGCGATATTGACGCGCGTCGTTGGGTCTATGTTGACTGCGGAGTATTTGGTGGACTTGCTGAAACACTTGGTGAGAGCATTCGATATCGCTTGCTCACCGAACACGATGCTTCAGCACCTGCATCTCAAATTGTTTTGGCTGGCCCTACGTGTGATTCTGCCGACATCATTTACGACAAAGCGGGGTACTTCTTGCCCGATGCATTACAAGTGGGCGAAGTGATTCGCATCGCCTCAACTGGTGCGTACACCACCAGTTACTCGGCTATTGGCTTCAATGGGTTTGCACCACTTGCACAGGGTTACATCAATGTTGTGGCATTGAGAGAGCCTGCTGTTTAGTTTTTACTTAGCTGCCAAACTCAAAACCTAAGTCGGGTGCCACCAACATTGGTTCATAACGAATGCCGGCTTCAGCGGCCATTGCTGCACATGTGCCACCACGATCAACGATGACGGTGATGAGAACGACTTCAGCACCAAAAGCACGTACGGCATCGACTGCTTCAAATAGCGATGTACCGCGAGTAACAGTGTCTTCGGTGATGATCACCTTGTCGCCTGCTTGCAGCGCACCAGCAATGCGGCCTGTTACCCCGTGATCTTTAGATTCTTTTCGTACGCTAAAACTGCGCAGGTTGATGGCACGTGTAGCAGCAACGGCAGCAATGCCATATGCAACGGGGTCGGCACCCATGGTGAGACCACCAATGGCTGTTGCTTCTGTAGGGAAAAATGACAACGCCACATTCGTGACAAGCACAATGCCATCGGGGCGACATGCCGTTTGCTTGGTGTCGAGGAACCATGAACTTTTGCGGCCCGACTTCAAGGTGAAGTCACCACGTTTCACCGCGTAGGCCATGACGTGCTCACGCAAAGCGTGACGAGCAGGGTCAAGTGGCGGCAGAGAAGTATTTTCAGAATTTGCGGGCACATTCATGCCACTACCGTACAGACCCGATATGTTTTGTAACGTGAATGCAACAAAAGGAACGCCTGCCAAAAAGGCTGCGAAGAGAACCTCTGCCAAAAAAGCTGTCACAAAGTCGGCCAAAAAGGCAATGAGCACACAGCACAAAGATGCTTTGGCCCAGGGTCGCGCCGAGGGTCGCATCATTCGGATGTACCTCGAAATCGTTGAGGCCAATAAGCCCAAGCGTGGTTGTAAGCGCACCGCCGACTCCATTACCAAGCGCCTTGCTGCTATTCAAAAAGAACTCACCACTGCCGACGCCATTGTAAAACTGCGCCTCACACAGGAACGCATGAACCTCACCGCCGAGTTAGCAACCAAGCAATTGGGCTCAGACTTTGCAAAATTAGAAAATCAATTCGTCAAAATTGCTGCCGTTTACTCACAGCGCAATGGCATCACCTATTCGGCATGGCAAGAAATGGGTGTTCAACCCAATGTGTTGAAACGTGCCGGCATTACGCGCGACGAGTTATAAAGCGTCAATTGTTTTACTTGCGTGTTCCAGAACACGTGACTCATCGAAAATGAATCGCAATTGCTCATGAGTGAGATTCACGTCGAGGCTTTCCACTAGCACATCACGTAAATGTGTGTGGGTGTCGAGGGCCTTGCGCGATAACTGCTGAACAATGCGATACGCGTCGTCTCGGCTCATTCCATTTTCCACAAGTGCAAGAAGCGCCGACTGCGAATACACCACGCCTTGTAAGAGGTCGAGGTTGTAGCGCATTTGCTGCGCATCAACTTCAAGGTTGGTGAGCAGCGAAGTAAGCCTGCGCACCATGTAGTAGGCGAGCATCGATGAATCGGGCAACACAATGCGTTCTGCTGAAGAATGCGAAATGTCACGCTCGTGCCACAGCGGCACGTCTTGAAGTGCAACTTGTAAGTTGCCTCGCAATACGCGCGACAAACCACTGAGCGTTTCAGCAGAAATCGGGTTGCGCTTATGCGGCATTGCGCTGCTTCCCTTTTGTCCCTTTGAAAAACCTTCGCGCACTTCGTTTACTTCTGTGCGCTGCAAATGACGCAACTCCACAGCAATGCTTTCTATGGTGGTACCAAGCGATGCACATGCCCACATGTATTCGGCATGGCGGTCGCGAGCAACAACTTGTGTTGCTGGTGTAGGAGTGAGGTTCAATGCATTACCTACATACTCTTCAACCGATGGGTCGATGTTGGAATATGTACCCACGGCGCCTGACATTTTGCACACTGCAATGCCGTCGAGTGCATTACGTAAGCGCTCTTCATCGCGGCGCAGTTGCAGAGTCCACAAGGCAACTTTCACGCCAAAAGTGGTGGGCTCGGCGTGAATACCATGTGTACGACCAATAGT
>JBIKNT010000086.1:0-6396 GCA_044358465.1 Ilumatobacteraceae bacterium | reverse complement strand
TCCACTGCAACCAAAACTTTGCAAGATCAACTTGCGCTACACGACCTACCGCTTCTCGAAGCAACTCTTCCCGAACCATTTACTTGGGCTGTATTGAAGGGACGCAGCAATTACGTTTGCATGCAACGCGTTTCCGAAGTACACGACGATGGGCAACTAGAACTCGACGACCTTGCAATTGCGACAAAAAAGGAAGTCAAAGAACTAGTGAAGTGGGCTGAGAAATCTCCGACGGGCGATATAGCCGAACTCGACTGGCAACCGCATCACAAAGCATGGCAATCGGTCAGTGTGGGAAGCGACGAATGCCCTGGGGCAGCCAAATGCCCCTCAGGCGGACTGTGCTTTGCCGAACGTGCAAAATATCGAGCTGCTGCAGCCGATGTGGTGGTGGTGAACACTCACCTCTATGGCATTCATGTCGCAAGCGGTGGTGCCATTCTTCCCGAACACGAAGTGGTCATTTTTGACGAAGCACATCAACTAGAAGACACTCTCACCGCCACAGTGGGAGTCACCATTTCTGCCTCTCGCGCAACCACTTTGGCCACCGCCATGAACAAAGTGGTGGAAGACGACAAATTGCTCACAGAGTTATTCGACGCTGCCGCACTGTTACGCACGCTTTTTTCGCCACACATTGAAACTCGCCTCAGTCTCCCTCTTCCTGTTGACATTGTTGACCAACTCAATGCACTGCGCATCACTGTGAACTCTTGTCTCGACGCGCTGCGCAAAATCGACTCCACGCTCGAAACCGTGCGTCAAAAAGTACTGCGCGCACAAACACTGGCTTCACGTTTTGCAGACGACCTCGATGCTGTGTTGCGTGTTTCTGCCACCTCTGTTCCTTTTGTTTCCGGAACCACGGAACGTCCTGAACTCGTTATTGCTCCTCTCGACGTCGGCCCTATTTTGGCGGAGTTCGTGTGGCCGCTACATACGGCAATCATGACCAGCGCAACCATTCCCCTCTCGATGCCAGAGCGCATTGGTTTATCGCCCGACAAGGTGCAAGTCCTCGATGTCGGCAGCCCCTTCAACTACGAAGAACAAGGGCGGTTGTATTGCGCTACTCATCTTCCCGACCCCAATGCTCAGCGCGACGATGCGGTTCATGATGAACTGGCAACGCTCATCACTGCAGCCGGTGGGCGTACCTTGGCCTTGTTCACCAGTCGACGCGCACTCACAAGTGCTGTTGAAGAAATGCGCAAGCGTCTCCCCTTTCGCATTTTGGCTCAGGACGAAAACCAAAAGCCAAGCTTGCTGCGCGATTTTCTCCTCGATGAAACAAGTTGCCTTTTCGCTACCGCAGGTTTTTTTGAGGGCGTCGACATTCCGGGTCGCGCGCTGTCGCTTGTTGTTATCGACCGCATTCCGTTTCCACATCGCAACAACCCTCTATTAGCAGCACGCCGAGACCTGCATGGCGCCAAAGGGTTCACCGAAATCGACCTGCCGCGAGCCATTACCGCGCTCGCTCAAGCCACAGGACGTCTCATTCGCACGCGAACCGACAAAGGTGTAGTGGCGGTACTCGACCCTCGGCTAGCAAGCAAAAGCTACAGATGGGCAATTATCAATGCGCTACCTCCGTTAAAGCGCATCAAAGACATCAATGAAGCAACCGAGTTTTTGAAGGAAATAACGCAATAAATTTTTACGACAGCATGAGCCGGTAACCCACACCGCGAGCCGTGGCAATAATTTGTGGGTCGTCGGGGTGGTCTTCAATTTTCAGCCGCAAACGCCGTACGTGGGCATCGACGATTCGACTATCGCCAAGATACTCATATCCCCATACCCTTTCGAGCAACTGGTCACGTGACAACACCATGAGTGGATGATCGGCAAATTCACAGAGCAACCGATACTCAGTTTTTGTTAGTGCAACTTCGACGCCACTTTTGCGCACAACGCCGAGGTCGCGACGAATTTCAATATCGCGTACGTTGTAGACCTGTGATGGAGCTGAATTCTTTGAGGCCGCATCACTTGGCTGATTTACTTCTTGCAATTGCACACGCCGCATCGCAGCACGAATGCGTGCCGCCAACTCTTTAGGAATGACCGGTTTGGTCACGTAGTCATCAGCGCCAGCTTCCAAACCTGCCACAAGATCATGAGTATCGGTTTGGGCCGTCACCATGATGATGGGGACCAATGACTTTTGCCGAATCAGACGACATACCTCGAACCCAGAGATGTCGGGCAGGCGCAGGTCTAAAAGAACAACATCTGGGGTTGCTTGCGCGAAGGCCTCAAGGCCAAGAGAGCCATTTGCCGCCTCGACCACCGAGTAGCCCTCGTCTTCGAGCGACAAACGCAAAGCAAGACGAATGTTGTCATCGTCTTCAATGAGCAAGAGAGTGGACACCTCTCCATTCTGCCCACTCAGTGACGCCCAAGCGGCACCACCGCACCGAGCCATCACAACTTTGTTACAGAAAACGCACACAAATTGGACAAGGAAGTCACAATTGAGCGTCAAACTATCAGCGGTGGTTTTCCTCCCGGTGAGCCCTTTTTCTTCCCTTTAGCGGCTCACCGGGTGGGAAGGTTTCCTTTCTGTCGGTAATGCTGTTGGTGATGCCGAACCGCCCTCGCACTCCTCATTGGCGCTTCAGGCGCGCGCGCCATCAGAGCTTGGGGCTCCGCGCTCGCACCCTCACCTCATTTGGGCTCATCGCGTTCACCACATCGCTCCTCGCGGGCATTGCCACCTATTCGTTTTCGCGCTCTTATTTGCTCGAGCAAAGAGGCAACGTCATCACCAGTCAGGCATTTAGTAACGCCCGACTCATGGGCACGTACCTCGAAACGCAGCGTGATGCAGTGGGGTCTCTGGTTTCCTACATTCGCACGGAAACCGACGGATACGCAGTCTTGCAATTGACACCCGAGGGTTTTTTCTACTCGGTTGACCCATTGAAATTCACACAAGCCAATATTCCAAAGGAACTGCTAAAGACCGTACAAAGCGGAAAAGCGGCTACACAGAAGTTCACATTTGACGATCACCTGTACGAAGCAGTCGGAACACCAGTTGCTGCGGTCGGAGCAAACTACTTTGAGATATTTTCTTTACGAGAAACCGAAAGGATCATCGGCTTCATTTTGACTGCAGTCATTGCCGGTCTAGTCATTGCCACCTCCACCGGACTTCTTCTCGGATGGTTCGCCTCAAAGCGCCTGCTGCGCCCGGTCGGACGCGTGGCTGCCACCGCCGCTGAGATTACAGAAGGAAAACTTGATGCGCGCCTCACTCCGGAGTCTGACCCCGACCTCGATCAATTGGTGACGTCTTTTAACGCGATGGCCGACGCTGTGCAGGAACGAATAGAACGAGAAATTCGGTTCGCATCTGACGTGAGTCATGAATTGCGATCACCCATTACAGCGCTCACTGCGGCCATCGAGGTTCTTGCTGCAAAAAGACATGAACTCAGTGATCGCAACCAACAAGCTTTCGACATCATCGACACGCAGGTACGCAGGTTCGACCGCATGGTTATTGACCTTCTAGAGCTCTCGCGATTGGAGTCGGGAGCAAGCCAGATACGTGTTGAATCTGTTGACATTGAAGATCTCATCACACGGATCGCACAGCGATTTCAATTTGGGAGCATCCCCCTCATCAACACGAGCGTTGTTCGTTCCCAGATATTTGTCGACCGGTTAAGAATTGAACGCGTGTTAGTGAATCTTTTAGGAAATGCAGCAGAGCATGCCGGTGGAGCAACCGCCGTCACTATTCACCAAGAGAAGGCTTCACTGACCATTCATGTTGACGACAATGGACCCGGGCTTCCTCTCGACGAGCGCGTTGAAGTTTTTAGCCGTTTTGCGCGTGGTCGCAACGCGCCACGCGGTACGGGCTCTGGTTTAGGTTTGGCTATCGCAATGGAGCACGCCAAAGTCATGGATGGAATAATTACCATTTCCGATCGCCCCGAGAACAGCGGTTCAGGTCTGCGCTTTACCTTCACCATCCCCGTGGAGAGTGATATTTCATGATGACGCGATCTGTGAAGTTATTCGTTGCCATTGCTTTGAGCGGCGCTTTGTTGAGTGCCTGTGGGCCGAGCGCCGACAGGTCTGTACGTATCGTGACCGACGTACCTTTCGGTCTCGATCAAACGACCACCACGTCAACAACAACTCCGGCACCCACCACAACGAATCCAGAGGCTGAACTCACAAACCAGATCTCTTTGTATTACGTTTCCACCAACAGGCTCGTCAGTGTGCCACAAAATGTGAAACAAGACTCAACGGTCCAAGATGCAATTGATTCACTACTCGACATCAGACCCGAACGCGAAGAAAACAGTTACTCCCGCAGTGCAATTCCCAAGAACTTGAGCCTGACCGTCGAAGTCACCCGCGGACTCGCCGTTGTCGATGCAAACAAATCACTTCTGGAAATTGTCACGACACTCGAGCAACGCCTTGCTATTGGGCAAATTGTTCTGACGCTCACCTCTTTGCCAGGCATTGGGCAAGTACTTTTCACTGTTGACGGAATCCCGCAATCGGTACCACGTGGAGCAGGCGACACAGCAAAGGCCAACCAACCCGTGGCTTTCGATGACTACGCAAGCTTGCTGCTCTCCTCAGCGCCCTCTAGCCCTCTATTTATTGCTCCGCAAAACGATGAGCTAATACCCTAAGCGTTCAACGCGGTCGGCTCGCTGCTGCCAGTTCTTATCTACTACAACGTGCAATTCAATAAATGCACCGGGTGCCATCTGCATACGCACTCGTTCGCCCACTTGTTTCAAGATTGCACCCTTTTTGCCAATGACCATTCCCTTTTGGCTATCGCGCTCGACCACAATTTCACATCGCACGCGAGGCCATTCCCATTCCGTTACACGTGTTGCTATGGAATAAGGCAACTCGTCGAACACAAGTGCAAGCAATTCTTCACGAACAAGTTCAGCAACCCATTCAGCTTCAGGCGTATCGCGCACTTCGTTAGGTGGGTAATACATTGGGCCCTCGGGCATCGCTGCAAGGAGTGCAGATTTCAATGCTTCAACACCTTCTCCCGATTTTGCAGAAACGGGAAAATACTCTTCCGCCTTCAGCGCCGAGAGCTTTACCAACTGCGACAGAACTTTTTCGCGAGACGCAATATCGACCTTATTCACAATAACAAAGAAACGCATTCCTTCACGTGCCAGATTCACATTGTCAACAACCCATTGGTCTCCGCTGCCAAAATTCTGCGTTGCGTCAATTACTAGGCAAGAAATATCGACGTCGTCGGAGCTAGCGAGAGCAGTTGCATTCACACGATGCCCGAGCGCACTCACAGGCTTATGCAACCCCGGAGTGTCGACAAAGATCACTTGTGCTGGGGGAACTGTCAGCACTCCGTGGATGCGGTGCCTGGTTGTTTGGGGCTTGTCGGAGACGATGCTGACTTTTCTTCCCAAGATGGTGTTGACCAGTGATGATTTACCCACATTGGGTCGACCCACAAATGCCACGAAACCACTATGCGTCACACCCACATTGTCCATTGACACTTATTTACCTGCTAACAGTTGAAGAATAGGACCAAAATCAGCGAGCCCTGATTCAAAAACGGTGTAGTGGCTAATTCCTGTTTCAACACGACGATGAAGTAGTTGTTCAGCACACTGCTCTACTGTTCCTAATACTACGTGGGGTATGGCGAAAACATCTTGCTGATTCTCCAACCCGTATCCACGCGCAAGCTTTTCAATAATCGGCAGTCGATCGTTCGTAATAAACACATTCGTTAAATTCGTGTGCAGTTCAATTTCACCCAAGCGATTACCTGCAGCATCTCGCACCCATTGCAATTTCTCAGAGGTTGCCGAGCCTGTTGCATTAGCCGCCGATTCACGACCCACTTTTCCCGCAGACATATTGGGCACCAAGCTCACAATATTTGCCACACGCGCGGCATATGACAGAACTCGTTTTCCACCCCCACCAATGAGCAATGGCGGATGAGGTAGCTGCACCGGCAACGGATCATTCGCTAATTCGTTGAGTTGGTAGTGTTTGCCTTCAAATGAGGCCGACGGAAGCGTCCAGCATGCTCGCAAAACTTCCACTGCTTCTATCAGTTTGTCAATACGTTCCCCTGCAGCAGGGAATATCTGACCCAATGGCTCATGGTCAGCAGGAAGCCAACCTGCACCAATGCCCACTTCAAGTCGCCCGGCTGAGATGAGATCAATCGTCGCGAGATCTTTTGCCAACAACGCTGGGTGTGTACTTTCATTGTCTAATACAAGTGAACCAAGTCGGAGTCGTGAGGAGATTTCAGCAGCACTTGCGAGAGCTGCAATCGGCCCAAAGCCCTTAGTTCCCCGATGCTGAGGAACGTGCAGAACATCAAAACCCATGTCG
>JBIKNT010000155.1:0-4253 GCA_044358465.1 Ilumatobacteraceae bacterium | reverse complement strand
CGCAGGAATTTTCACACCCTGCAGCACTTCGTCTTGTGAAGTCATGCGTGTGGAGAGACCATGTGTTGGCGAACGCATGCGCATGCTTTCTTCGGTAAATGCACGAACCTTGGTGCGATCGTTGCGCAGTTGTTCAAACAAACCCGGAGTTTCGCACAGCAACTGAGCTTGTTCTTCAAGGGCGTATTGCGTTGTTTCGAGACCACCAAGAATCATGGCGTGCACAATGCCGGCAATTTCCAAGTCGGTCAGTTTGCGGTCGAGTGCTTCATAATGCACATTGCAGAGGAAGCTCACCATGTCGTCTTGCGGGTCTAAGCGCTTAGCACGCACGTGCTCATAGATGTAGTCCTGAAAACCTTCAAGGCGCTTCAACATAGTTTTAGTTTGCTCTGGAGTGAGTTCGTGCTTTAACCCTGTGCCATGAACAAACGGTGTCACAACGGCATCGCCCCATTCAGCAAGCTGCGGAATATCGGATTGCGGGAAACCCAAGATGCTCGCAAACACGCGCTGTGGAAGTGGGCGAGCAAAACGACTCACAAACTCGACCGAACCATCGTTGATCCATTCATCAATCAAATCGTTGGCGTGCTTGGTAATCATTTCGCGATGTCGTGTTGCACCCGTTCCCACCCATGGGTCGGTGAGTTCTTTGCGATGCTTGATATACAACTCTTGTGTTGGGCGAAGAGCCACCATAGACGCCTGCATTAACGAGCGATACGTCTTGAACATGTCTTCAGCGCTCAGACCTTGCGCTGCAAAATCGATAATGCGTTGTTGTGTGAGATTGATATAACGCACAGGGTCTTTCACAACCATGGCGATATCGGCGTGTTTCGTCAACACATAAGCGTCGGTTCCTGGCGTAATGCCACCACCCTCAATGCGATACACCGGCGCATCACGATGCAGAATTTCATAGGCCTCGTACCAGTGCTCTTGCGCACCTTGGCCAAAAAGATCGACATCTTCCAAGTTCACGGGGCACTTCATTGGGCTGAGATCGTGATTTTGATGCTTCGGATACGATGCCACGCTGTATTTCCCCCTAGTGAACGGCTTTCACTTACCCCCTATTTTTAGCAGAATGACGCGAAACAGCCCTAGGCAGGAAAACCGTCGTCACCGTCGGGGATTTTCCCAATTTGGCAGATGCAGAATTCGTTGCCTTCAGGGTCACAGAGCACCATCCATTGCGTGCGATGCTCCTGAATGGGCTTGCGATCGTTGAGCAGTATTGCGCCTAGCGCTTCTAAGCGCAGCGCTTCGGCTCGAATATCAAGCGCCTCTAAATCGAAATGAACTCGGTTTTTTTGTGTCTTTTTCTCAGGTACTTCTTGAATGATGAGCTTTGGCCCACCGGAAGGGTCTTCAAGTGCGCGGTAACTTCCCGCAGCACCGAGGAATGTGTAGCCAAGAGCTTCGGCCCAGAACTTCGCCATGGCGTCGGCATCTGGACAATCAATGACTATTTCGCGGATGGTTGCCATACAAAAACACTATCAGCCCATATTTCAACGCTTTATAAAAACCCAACAGACTCATGGGGTGTGTACGGCTCTTCAAGGCGTGCAATATGTTCCGCGCTCAATTGAATTTCACATGCTGCAATGACGTCATCGATGTGAGCCTCTTTCGTTGCCCCAACAATGGGTGAAGTAACAAACGACTTTGAGAGCACCCACGCAAGAGCAACCTGCGCACGGGGTGCGCCCAGCTCGAGCGCAACCTCCGCAACGCGCTCCACAATCACTTGGTCTTCGGGCTTGTACAGCCCCTTTCCAAACTCATCAGTTTCTGAACGCGATGTTGCGTTATCCCAGTCGCGTGTTAAACGACCGCGCGCTAGCGGGCTCCACGGAATAACCCCAACTCCTTGGTCGACGCACAGCGGCATCATTTCGCGCTCTTCTTCGCGGTTCAACAAGTTGTAATGATTCTGCATGCTGATGAACTTGGTCCATCCGTTTTGCTCGGCAACATACTGCGCCTTCGAGAACTGCCAGGCCCACATTGATGAAGCACCGATGTACCGAGCCTTGCCCGCCTTCACCACATCATGGAGTGCTTCCATAGTTTCTTCAATTGGAGTGGTGGGGTCGAATCTATGAATTTGATACAGGTCGATGTAATCCATACCGAGCCGGCGAAGGCTGTGGTCTACTTCGGTCATTATTGCCTTACGCGAAAGACCTGCAGCATTGCGCCCTTTGCGCATAGTGCCATGCACTTTGGTGGCCACTACTACTTCATCGCGAAGCGCGAAGTCGCGTAGGGCTCGCCCCACAAACTCTTCACTGGTTCCCAACGAGTACACGTTTGCGGTGTCGAAGAAGTTGATGCCCGCATCTAAAGACTTCTTCATGAACTGGCGGCTTGTTTCTTCGTTGAGCGTCCAAGCGTGAGTGCCCATACCCGACTCACCAAAACTCATGCACCCCAAACAAATTTGCGATACTTCAAGCCCTGAATTACCCAGTTTGACGTACTTCATATTGACCCCCCTCAGAAACTTAATACTGCAGTTATGCGTCGCGACGCTTCATGAGTAGTGCAGCGATGACAGTAATTACTAAACACCAAATGGAGAAGTAACCCACCAGCCCCCAGCGTGCGGCATCGGGTTCCACCTGAACCGCACGAATAGCTGCAGTAAAGGGAGTTCTACGCGAAATATCAATATCAAATGCCGCAATCAATAAACCGGTCACGATTCCTTCTACCAATAGCGGTACAAGAATGAGCGTGGCAATTGCCCCAGGAGAACTGCGTAAAAGGGCTCCGAGCGCAAAACCTACGAGAGCAAACAAAATGCATACTGCGCCGAAGGCGAACAGCACCTGCCATGCCGAATCGATGCCTGGCGTAGCTTGATACATCACTCCGAAATCGAAGCCCCGGCTATGCAGTGCGTAATTCGCCCCAATGAGCCCCACACCTTCAAGCACAGCAACCGATACGGCAACCCAGAGCGAAATAACAAGTGCCTTAGCAGCAAAAACTTTCATTCGCATTGGAGTGGCAGCAAAGGTAATGCGAATTGTTCCTTGCGAATATTCTTGCGCAATAGCAAAAACCCCCAATACTCCGCACAAAAGCAAGCTGACTATTCCCGTGTTCACCAATACCTTAATGACCATTGTTTCATCGGGATTTTTTGCAAACATCGCCGACAACACAGTGACGGCAACTGGAAAAAGAATAAGAACAATTGTTGCAGTAAGAGTTGAACGCAATGTGCGCAACTTAATGAACTCACTTTTCATAAGATGCAGCATCAGCGGGCCACCCCTTCTACTTGTGTGCCGTGATACTGCACAGAGCTTGCGGTGGCATCGAGGAAGGCGTCTTCCAAAGAACCGGTTTGTGGCGACAGCTCGTGAAAAATAACTCCGGCCGTTGCACCGAGTTCACCAAGTTCTGCGGCAGTCACACCGTAGAAGTTGATGGCGCCATTTTCTTCGCTCATCGTTGCACCTCGCGCCACGGCAAGAGGTTTGAGAGCATCCACTTGCGGGCTCACTACTCGTACCCACTGCTTGGCATAACGTGCCGTGAATTCACCCACTGTGCACTGAGTGATGAGTTTCCCTTGGCCAATAACTACTAACTCTTCGGCAATGAGCGCCATTTCCGACAGCAAGTGACTACTCACCAAAACCGTGCGGCCCTCTTTTGCCAAGTCACGCAAAAGATCACGAATCCACCGAATACCTTCGGGGTCGAGCCCATTCACTGGTTCATCGAGAATAAGAACTTCAGGGTCGCCCAGTAGCACCGACGCAATACCCAATCGCTGTTTCATACCCAATGAGTATTTCCCCACGCGACGACGAGACACTTCGCCGAGGCCCACTTGTTCCAGAACAGTATCGACGCGAGATTTATTAATACCGGTACTTGCCGCCAACCACATCAGATGGTTGCGAGCACTTCGACCGCTATGAGCATTTCCCGCATCGAGCAGTGTTCCTACCCGATGTAATGGTTGCGTCAGTTTGCTGTAAGACACTCCGCTAAATGTGGCAGACCCACCTTGAGCATGGTCAAGACCAATCATGCACCGCATTGTGGTGCTTTTGCCCGAACCATTAGGGCCCAAAAAGCCCGTGACGTGCCCCGGCGAAACGGTGAAACTGAGGTCGTCTACTGCTGTTACGCCAGCAAATCTTTTCGTGAGGTGTTCTACGTGGATCACCAACTCACCCTAACAACTACGATGAGACAGTGCCGTCAACCACAAAAGC
>JBIKNT010000085.1:0-6492 GCA_044358465.1 Ilumatobacteraceae bacterium | reverse complement strand
CCGATTACGCCCAGATGAATGCGCTGTCTGCTGAAATACCGTTGCCGAAGTTGTTTACCGCTCCAGAAAAAACTCAAATGGCCTGCATGAAGTCGGTGCTAAAGGGTGTCTACGAGCATTCGTATGCGCATCACATTGAGCGGTTGATGGTGTTGGGTAACTTCTCGCTCATTGCAGGAATCAACCCGCAAGAGCTCACACAATGGATGTGGAACAGCTTTGTTGATGCTGCGGAGTGGGTAATGGTTCCGAACGTTGTTGGCATGTCGCAATATGCCGATGGGGGAATGCTGGCAACAAAGCCCTATGCAAGTGGTGGCGCATACATTGACCGCATGAGCAACCATTGCAAGGGGTGTGCATATGACCGTAAGAAGCGAGTGGGTGCTGATGCGTGCCCATTTACGGTGTTGTATTGGGATTTCTTCCTACGCCATGACGAGAAGTTTGTGAAGAACCCGCGTGTTGCTCGCCAAGTGCGTGCCGCCCAACAATTGGCTGACCGCGATGAGTTGCAAGCAACAGCTGTGACGATTTTACAACGATTGCAAAGCGGTGAACTTTGACAATGAGAAACGCCGATTCCTCTGATTGGGTAGAGTCAGGTTGTGAATCATGAGAATTTTGACGTAAAACAAATACCCGTCAAAGTTCAATTGGGGGGTCCACGGCTTTTTTCGTTTGCAACTTGGAATATTGCCGGTGTCGTGGCTCAAATCGCTCTGTTAACTGAAATGTTGAGGGCAGATAGTGAAGTTGCACTCCAATTGTTTGCAGGCGGCGTTCTCGCTTATGCACTCCTTGCACTGTGGTGGGGCATCATTTGGTTTGCAAGGAAAAACAGGCATTCAGAATTGCCGGTGTCACTACCTGTGGCAATGGCAATAATGCTTTCACTCGTCACGCTCTACTTCGTTGCCTTGGCAATTTATTGCGATGCAATGAACATTACGACTGAGGGTTTCACCTATCAGAATATTCCTTTGAGTGTTTTCCTCGGCACGGGTTGGTTTGCATCTCTTATCGTTTTCCTTGACATCCGTGATCGAGTAGCTGAGCAACTCATGGATCAGGTGCAACTGGAAGCAAATCAAGACTATGTTTCGAAGGAAGCGGCAAAATTGCTGAGTGATTTGCCGCTCAACATTTTGGAACGAATGCAATCAGATCTGCGTGAAGGTCGCGTGAAGGTTGACGAAATACGAGAAGATTTCACCGATGCACATTCTGTTAAAGCTGCACAAGCTGGCGGAATACTCCGTGAAATTGCAGGACAAAATGTCCGCACGCTCAGCCATGAAATTCAACTCAATTTGGATGTTCAAAAAGACGTATTGCGGTGGAAATCAATTTTTTCCAACACCCTGAAAAAAGAGAAATTTCACCCATTCGGGGTGTCGCTCCTCGTCTTCGTCAGTACCTTTGCATCCGAAGTTCGCGCATTTGGAGTTGCGCGGGGGCTCTCGTTGCTTATTGCGGGACTGGTGGTTCTTATCGCTATCGCACTCGCTGCAAATAGATTGATGCTGCAAGTGCCGCGGCTGAGGTACGTCACCATTGGAGCGGCATTCTTGCTGATGCAGGTGAATACGTTGATAACGAATGGCATAAGAAACTCATGGAGCCCTGGTTACATCAGTCCGGCGTATTTTGTTTTGCAAATCTTTGCTTGTGCCCTATTTTTTCTTATCTTCTCACTTTTCCCGGTATGGAGATCTCAGCGATTGAAGTCGTTGCAACTACTTGCGCAGTCATTAAAAGATAGCGAACGCGCCGGCTTCGTTCAGAAGATGAAGGTCGCAAAAGTTTTGCAAGATGTTGTTCATATATTGCATGGGAAGGTGCAGTCTCAACTGCATGCCTGCGCCATGGCAATTGAACAAGCCGTGGTGCGGGGTGACACGCAGGCGATCGTGAGCAACTTGGCAATTGCCCGCAAGATACTTTTTGAGGAAGTGCTCGATGAGATGCGGGGCGAATTGCCAACGCAAGGCGCAAAATGGGAAAACGAGGTGGCGAGAAAGATCCAGTTGTGGGAAGGGCTGGTGAGTATTTCGCTCGTCACGTTGGGCGACGAAGTACTATTTGATGCAATGGTTGCAGTTAAAGCTGGTCGAGTAATTGAAGAGGCCATTGCCAATGCTGTTAGGCATGGGAAGGCCCATCACATCGACATTCGCATCAGTGCCACGAGAGAGAGTCTTGAAATTGAAGTTTGTGATGATGGAACTCCAGCGGCGACGTCAGATTCTGGAGCCTTAGCAACCACCCGAGGTGTAGGAGTTGCGCTGATCAGTGCATGTACCGATGGCAACTGGAGTTTGCGACGTGAAGGAAACTCCACAAAACTGCTCGCAAGAATTCCTTCCGGGGCGCGGGAACTTTAAGTGATGTTGAGCGAGCACTCACCACTCTCATTGGACGGTCTGAAGGTATTACTTGTAGACGACGACCCTTTCACGAGAACAAGTTTGACTGCATTATTGCATTCCATAGGTTGCCAAGAGGTTGAGCAGTGCCACTCGGTATCGATGGCGATGTCGGTTCACAAAACATTTCAAGCACATATTGCAGTAGTTGATCTTGACTTGGGCGAGGGTCCCAATGGAATTGATTTGTCCCTTGCTTTGCGACAGGAGTCTCCACATTTAGGAATTGTGATGTTGTCGAGTTATGAATCGCCGCAATACCTGGGTTCTTCGCAGCCCGATTTGCCTGCAGGTACCGTATATCTAGTGAAGCGAGATGTTTCGTCTGGAGACGTTCTTGCCTCAGCATGTTTGGCCTCAATAGGCGTGGTAAATGA
Organism: Ilumatobacteraceae bacterium; assembly: GCA_044358465.1. Lineage (GTDB taxonomy): Bacteria > Actinomycetota > Acidimicrobiia > Acidimicrobiales > Ilumatobacteraceae > F1-20-MAGs119. The sequence continues at coordinate 3,686 of JBIKNT010000085.1, read as the reverse complement.
AAGCAGCGATCTTGATAGTGGGTCGATTTCCACTCGGCCACAGCACAAGTTCAGCGCAATACAAGTTGATATTCTGCGGCTCATTGCAAACGGATTATCTAACAGCGAAATCGCGGAACGTTTATATGTGAGCGAACGAACAGTAGAAAAAAACATCGCAAAACTCATCAAGATACTTCATCTCCAGGTCGAGAAATCTCACAATCAAAGAGTTGTGTTGACACGCGCCTATTTTGAATTATCAGGCATTAAAGATTCCCCTTTTTGAGACAGTTTCACCGGTAGTTGGTACTCAATAACTCGATCTTTGCGTGTGCGATTGTCTCCATGTTCCTGCGTATGAAAACATTTAGCTGTTCAGCAATGGTCTGGCGCCAGATTGAAGGTCTAAAGTGTTGGAGCGTTCTTTTGAGTGATCCCCAGCAAGCATGAATTAAGTTGAGTAGGAATTTTACAGGGGTATCTCATCTAGTACTTGGAGTGAGGGTGATGAACAAATTTACGATTCGATTCATGGCTGGCATGTTGAGTGCCGCGTTCGCCGTCAGCATTGGGTCATCTGTTTCAGGTGCAGACCCCGGCACCAGCACCGATGAATCCACGACCACAACAACATCGACTGTTGTTGAAACCACCATTGAGTCGACAACAACGACAACAACCACAACAGTGCCCCGAGTAAAGCCAAGAGTTCTCTTGGTGGGCGATTCAACAATGGCTGCAATCCGTTGGTTCACAGACGGTAGGAAAGCTCTATCGGGTTCCACATTTATTGTCGATGTGGAGTCGTGCAGGTCTATTGGTGGCTACTCGTGCTGGGGTAGAGAAGGTCGCGCCCCCTCAACTGCATATGAAGTAGTTGAGTCGGTGAAGGGAAGGCTTGACGTGGTGGTGTTGATGGCGGGAACGCACCACAACCCGGCAACTGTCGAATCTGATTTGCGGTCTTTGCGGCGAATCGTTGCGAAGAAAGGCGCGAAGTTGGTGGTCTTTACTCTTCGTGATCTGAATCGCCCGACCGCCACGATTGGTGGAGTCACACTCATCGAACGTGTCAACGAGATGATTGAGCGGTTGTTTCAGACTCCCAAGTATGAAACGACTTACATTGCCAACTGGAAAGCCTTTAGCCGCGGACATGACGATTGGTTCCGGTCAGATGGAATTCATCTCACCATCCGCGGCACACTTGCCCTCGGGTGGTTTATATCGAATGTTGTTGCACATGTTGCAGAAGTGCCGTGCACGTCATATGAAACAGAAGTATGCCCGAAGCCTAAGTGGAAAGACTCTCATGTCAATTGGCTGCGTCGCTACCGTGTGCAGTACACAGAAACGCATTGCTATGAAGATGGTGGTATGCGCAGAAAGGTCTGCGTGCGCGATCGACGACTTGGTTAACTGGGGAAGAACTCTTTGACCACAGTGTAAATTGCGTCGGCATTTGCTTGAGCTTCGCCTTCGCGTAGTTCTTTGCCGAACTCCACCAACAAACTGACGGTGTCGTTGTTGTTGAGGGTATCTGCCCACATTGTTGCTGTACCGCTATACGTGCCGCCTGCAATTTTGAGCAACGGTAGGTCAACCAACATTGCATATCGCTCACGGATATCGCCATCACGGCCGAGTCCTGGGCTGATGCGGAAATAATCTTGGTGATACCAAACATTGAACTGTGGTTGAATGACTTTGCCTAAGTCCATCATTGATTTTGTTTCTGGTTCCGTTGCCGGGCCTGTACCGGCCCATTGCCAGAATCCAATTTCGCCGAGTGGTTTCCATCTCACGGGGAAGTTGCGGTTGAGGTCGACCTTGTTGGCATTTTGACGAGTCTTTAATTGAATTCCATCAGGGTTCAATTCTGAGAGAATCCAGAGGTCAACGTTGGCGGGAACTGCCATTTTTTTCAGTAAGTCGGTAACGGCAAGGCCAGCGGGCTCGTTCCCGTGGATAACGCCCACCACCAACACGCGAATGCCGTTCGGGTTGCCGCGTCGAATAAATGTGAGTGGTCGGTTTTGAACCGAACGACCAAACTCAATTTCGGTGTCATTGGGAATGGCTTCTCTGCTGGCAAATGATGAGAGCAGGGGCGTCACAGCTACTTCATTGTCATTTTCATTCTCGGGGGGAATGGTGGGAATCGGCGACAATGGTGTGGAACTAGCCACAGACGATGTCGGAGAGGTGGTTGCGGTATCGCTTCCACCGGTAAAGGTAACGAGTAGAGCAATGCTCACAACGGCGGTCGTTGCAAGAACAGCAATCTTCTTAAAGCGCAATAGGCGAGTGCCATCGTCATAGACATCGTTATTGGCGCTGACGACGGGAACCTGATCGGTTGTGAGGGTCTCTTGGCGAACTGGCTCAGATACTGGTAGCGACTGGGGCTCTGGTTCGGCAATAGGCACTGGCTTGGGCGCAGGAGTTTCGCGGTGCTGAACAAATGCTGCTCTCTTGCCGGAGCGTTGCGTGTCGATCTTCCACGTGTAGCCCTGGGCGTCGGTATAGCGCAGAGCCACTACTTCATTGCGCGCCGCAGTTGACGACATCTCTCCACGGTCGAACGCCTCACAGATTTTTCTGTACTTTTCGTCGAGCGTGTCTAAACCAGTGGGCTCGATGCGACGCACAGTAGGCGGGGCTGGTTGCTCGCTGACCCGCACAACAGCTGCACGGCGCCCCGAGCGCGTGGTATCGATCTTCCAGATAACTCCCTCTGCGTCGGTATGGCGCAGCCTCGTGATGGTGTCGCGGGCCTCAATAGAGCTGATTTCACCACGGTCAAAGGCTTCACACGTACGGCGATAGACCACTTGCAGATATTCAAATTCCTGAAGATGGGGGCTGTTGCTCATAGTCCGATCTATCAAGGATATGCATGGTGAACGACGTGGGAGCGTTCAATGGCGGCCGACTGCATGTTCGAGCAGGAGACCTCACGGTTTTTATTCGGCGTTAGGGTTGCCTAATGCATAATGCAGAGTTAGGGTTGCCTAATGCTCACATCAAAACGATATTTCAAGGTATTTGGGGCGGCAGTTGCCACTATCGGGGCGTTGTCTGGTCTTGTTGCTTGTAGTGGCAGCAGTGAAAGTTCAAGTGACAGCGAAAAGAGCAATGGTCTCGTCACCGTGTATACCGGTCGCCATTACGGCATTGAACCGGTGTTCGAGAAGTTCACCGCCGAAACAGGAATTGAAGTGCGTTTCACAACAGGAGGCGACCCAGAGTTGCGCGCTCGTTTGGAAGCTGAGGGCGCAAACACTCCTGCAGATCTTGTGATGACATCAGATGCGGCAAATATCGCTCTTGCTAGTGCTGCAAACTTGTTGTCTCCAGTTGAGAGCGAAGTCCTTGCAGAGGCCATTCCCGAGGAACTGCGTGCGCAAGATAATTCTTGGTTCGCCTTGAGTGGTCGACTTCGCGTCATCATGTCGTCGTCAGAGCGTGTAACAAATGCACCACAGACATATGCCGAGGTGGGTGACCCACAATGGAAAGGCAAACTGTGCTTGCGTCCAAGTACGCATCCGTACACACAGTCTCTTGTTGCAGGTCTTATTAATAATGTTGGTGCAGTTGAGGCGCGCAAGATTGTTGATTCATGGGTTGCAAATAATCCGCTGTACATCAATTCCGACACAGATATTTTGAAGGCAGTGGTTGCAGGCGATTGCGACATT
>JBIKNT010000084.1:0-6508 GCA_044358465.1 Ilumatobacteraceae bacterium | reverse complement strand
CGGAGCGTTGCCCTAGCGCAATAGCGCGCCGCACAATGTCGCGAAGTTCTTCTTCTGAAGCACCCTTTTTTACTTGCTCATCAATTTTTGTTTCGAGGTATTCAGCTTCCACTTCATTGAAGGCATGAATGCGCTCTTTCGCAGTGACTGTTGAAACAACGATGAGCACAATGGCTGCAGCAGTGGTGGTGAGACCAATGCTGACAACCCATCCTTCGTTGTTTCCTGCAATAGAGGAAACAATGATGCCGGCAATGCCACAAACAAATGTGACCGCACATGCCCAACGGAAGATCTTGATACTGGTCATGGTGCCTTAGCGAGCGATGGGCTTGTACTTGATGCGATGTGGAGTATCGGCAGAAGAGCCGAGTTCCTTGCGTCGCCACGACTCGTATTCACTGAAGTTGCCCTCAAACCAGCGCACTTGGCTATCGCCTTCAAAGGCAAGAACGTGAGTGGCAATGCGGTCGAGGAACCAGCGGTCGTGGCTGATGACCACCGCACAACCAGGGAAACCTTCAAGTGCGGTTTCCAGTGCGCGCAATGTGTCAACATCGAGGTCGTTGGTTGGTTCGTCGAGAAGGAGCAAGTTTCCGCCGCGCTTCAACAACTTGGCAAGGTGCACGCGGTTTCTTTCTCCACCAGACAAGTCGCCCACAAGTTTTTGCTGGTCGCTTCCCTTGAAGTTGAAACTTGAAACATATGCACGGCCATGAATTTCGCGACCGCCTACTTTCATATGCTCAACGCCACCAGTAATTTCTTCGTACACGGTGGCGGCGGCATCGAGGTTGTCGCGATTTTGGTCGACGTAACTCAACTGCACAGTGTCGCCAATGGTGACCGTGCCGGTATCGGGTGACTCTAAACCGGCGAGCATGCGAAACAGTGTGGTTTTACCCGCACCGTTTGGCCCCACGATGCCCACAATGCCAGCAGGTGGCAAGGTGAAAGACAAGTCGTCAATGAGCAAACGATCGCCAAAACCTTTCGAGAGGTTTTTCACTTCAATAACAGTGTCGCCAAGGCGTGGCCCTGATGGAATCGGAATTTCCATTCGGTCGGGTCCGCTTTCAGCAGCTTGTGCTTCAGCGTGCAACTTCTCGTATGCAGACAAGCGGGCTTTGCCTTTTGCCTGGCGAGCCTTGGGCGACATCTTGACCCATTCAAGTTCGCGTTGCAGTGAACGAGCTCGCGTTTCATTTGCCTTGTCTTCTTGCAAGAGGCGCTGTTGCTTTTGCTCAAGCCAACTGGAGTAGTTGCCTTCAAAAGGGAAACCGCGGCCGCGATCGAGTTCCAAAATCCATTTGGCCACGTTGTCGAGGAAGTAACGGTCGTGGGTAATGGCCACCACGGTGCCCGAGTATTCCTGAAGAAAACGTTCCAGCCACAAAACGCTTTCGGCGTCGAGGTGGTTAGTGGGCTCATCGAGCAATAACAAGTCGGGATGGCTCAGCAAGAGGCGACACAGTGCGACGCGGCGTGCTTCACCACCAGAGAGTGTGGTGACGTCGGCGTCGTTCGGTGGGCAGCGCAATGCGTCCATGGCAATTTCAACATTGCGATCGAGGCTCCATGCATCGGCAGCGGCAATTTTGTTTTCGAGGTCGGCCTGTAGCGCTCCTACTTTTTCGTAGTCGGCATCGGGGTCGGCCCACATGGCCATGACCTCGTCGTAGCGGGTGAGCATGTCGCGGATGGGGGCAACGCCGTCCATCACGTTTCCTAAGACATCTTTGGAGGGGTCGAGTCGCGGCTCTTGTTCGAGCATGCCCACGCTGAAGCCCGGGGTGAGGCGGGCCTCGCCGGTGTACTCGTCGTCGATACCCGCCATGATGCGCAACAGGCTGGATTTACCACTGCCGTTGGAGCCAATAACGCCAATTTTGGCGCCCGGGTAGAAGGACAGGGAGATATTTTCCAAAATGGTGCGGTCTGGTGGGTAAAACCGGGCCAGTTTGTAACAGGTGTAGATGAATTCATGTGCCATGGCGCCCTTACGTTACCCGCCTTCGGCAATGAAGGGTGGTACGTTTCAGGTGTTATCTATTTCAGTTTTTCTGAATGACTCAAAGGGGCGTACAACATGGAGTTGCTGACTCGCGACTACCTCGGAAACTTCGGCTTCCGCTATCTGCACATCGTTGCTGGCATTTGCTGGATCGGTTTGCTCTACTACTTCAACCTCGTCCAGGTGCCAGCTTTTGCTGCTTTTGGCGATGAGGGCAAGGCTCGTAACATCGCTATCGACAAAGTGGCTCGTCGGGCTTTGTGGTGGTTCCGTTGGGCAGCTATTGCCACTCTGGTCACCGGCATCCTCATTACCGGTTTGGTGAAGAACTACTTCAAAGACTTCATGAGCAGTGAGTCTGGCCTAGGAATTGGCCACAACGTAGCTATCAGCATCGGTATGGTGCTCGGTATTCTCATGGCCGCCAACGTATGGATGGTCATTTGGAAGAACCAAAAAATTGTTCTTGCCAACGCAGCCAATGTGCTTGCAGGTGGCGAAGCAAATGCCGGTGCTCCTGGTGCTGGTCGTAAGGCACTTCTTGCTTCACGTCAGAACTTCATTTTCTCGTTCTCCATGTTGTTCTTCATGGTGGGTGCAGCGCACTTCTACAGCGGCGCATTTGCCGGTGCTACCAGTGGCAACGCATGGACCTTCTTCATCATTGCGATGGCCCTCACAGCCATTTTGCAGGTCAATGCACTCGGACTTCTCGGGGGCACTGCAGCAACCAACAAGTTGCTTTGGCCATATGAGAGTCACAAAAACGCACTCATCACCGGTGGCGTGTTGTGGCTCGTGTTGTGGATCTTGTCAGAGATTCTTCTCGGCTAATTTACTTTTCGTTCTAGTCAAAAAACCCTCGGCTACGGCCGGGGGTTTTTTGTTTATTCCCCCTGTTACGGTGATCATTCCCCAGTGATTGTTGAGAACTATGAGTGCAGTAGTAACGGTGGAGTCCACCGCGCCAATTGGTGAAATTCTGGGTGTGATGGAGCGCGATGGCGCCGTCATCGTGGCAAACCTTTTGTCGAACGATCTGGTGCAGCGACTACGTAACGACCTTGACACTGTTACTCAGAACATGCATGTGGGTACGCGCAGTGGCGACCCCATTGTTGAGAAGTTTTGGGGAACTCATACAAAACGTTTTGGGCGACTCGCACAGCGCAGCCCGGCATTTATTGAAGTGCTCACGCATCCGCTCATGACGGCAATCAGCAACGAACTGTTGTTAGACAATGCAGTTGACTGGTGGTTGAACTCGGCGCAGATGATGGTGATCGGCCCCGGAGAAAATGCACAGGTGCTGCACCGCGACGTGAACAACTGGCCATTTTTTGAAACTCCAGAATCACCTGAAGTGACCGTGAGTTGGATGCTTGCGCTCGGCGAATTCACCAAGGAAAATGGCGCGACCAATGTGGTTCCAGGCAGCCACCTGTGGTCAGACTTCTCCGACAGGTCGTGTGACCACCTTGTGGAGCACGCCGAGATGGCACCTGGCAGTGGGCTCTTGTACGCCGGTCGTACATTGCACGGCGGCGGGGCAAATACCTCGGTCGATAACTGGCGCATGGGAATGCATGTATCGCATGTTGTGGGCTGGCTCACCCCTGAAGAGGCGCTTCCGATTGCAAACCCTTGGGAGATTGTGGGGAAGTTCAGCCCAGAGGTGCAAAGGCGCTTGGGTTGGCGTTGCTATGAAGCAGACTCTGTGAACTCCGGGCGTTTATGGACCATTGACTATGAAGATGTTGTTCTTGGCATGGGTCTCGACGAAAGTGAGCCCCACGAAATCGCCTAGTGTTTCCGTAGCAGTGAAATTGCCAAGGGGGATACATGAGCATTGAAACACGTCGTAGTTTTTGCCGGTTCTGTCACGCGGGCTGCGCCATCGATGTAGATGTCGACACCGTCAGCAATGCGGTACTTGGCGTTCATGGTGTGCAAGACGACCCGATGTACGAGGGGTACACGTGTGTGAAGGGTCGTAACTTAGGCGGCCAACACGAGCACCCCGGTCGTTTGCGCGCCAGCTTAAAGCGCACAGGCGATGTGCTGAACCCCATCGACACCAACGTTGCTTTCGATGAAATTGCCGACAAATTGGCAGGCATTCTTGAAAAGTACGGGCCACGTGCCATTGCTACCTACTGCGGAACTGCTGCGTATCAAAACGCAACGGGTCTTCCCATTGCTGCGGCATTCCACAATGCAATTGGTTCAGAAAGTTTTTACACCTCATCATCTATCGATCAACCTGGCAAGGCAATTGCGCCACTGCGTCATGGTGCATGGGCTGCAGGCGTGCAGGGTTTTGAAACTGCCGATGTTGCCATGGTTATTGGGTGCAACACATTGGTGAGCACATTTGGTTACCCCGGTGGCATCCCTGGGTTCAACCCGCTCGTGCGGTTGCGTCAAGCAAAAGAACGTGGTCTCTTTCTCATTGTTATCGACCCTCGATTCACCGAAGTGGCGCACTACGCCGATTTGTATTTGCCTGTGCGTGCGGGTGAAGACCCCACGTTGCTCGCTGGCATCATTCGCCAAATTCTTGCGACCGATTCATACGACAAAGATTTCTGTGGTCAATACGTCAATGGCCTCGACGAGCTACGCATAGCCGTCGATCCATTTACCCTCGACTATGTCAGCCAGCGTGCGGGTGTAGAGCAAGACCTCATTGTTACTGCTGCCAAAAAGTTTGCAGAAGGCCCACGCGGGGCAGTAACCACCGGAACTGGGCCCGACATGGCGCCACACTCATCGCTCACCGAGCACTTGGTATTGGTGTTGAACACCTTGTGTGGTCGCTACAACCGTGAAGGCGAAACGATGTACAACCCAGGTGGTCTCATGACTCCTCCTGGGCAAATTCGCGCAGGAGTCATTCCTCCGAAGCCAGAGATGCTGACAAAGGGCTCGAAGTCGCGCATGCGTGACATCTATATGCAGCGCGGACAAGCAGCTACATCGACACTTGCCGAAGAGATTTTGTTAGAAGGCGAAGGGCAAATTCGTGCGCTCTTTACTTTGGGTGGAAACCCCGTGGTGTCGTGGCCAGACCAGCGCACCACGGTGGAAGCGCTGCGTGCGCTCGACTTGCATGTACTCATGGATGTGCATGTGTCGCCATCTGCACAACTTGCCCACTACGTCATTGCCAGCACGTTGAGTTTGGAACGACCCGATGTGCCCACCACCATCGACCGCTGGTTCGATCAGCCATATCAGCACTACACGCCAGCTATTTTGGAAATGCGTGGCGATATTCGCCAAGAGTGGCAGGTGTACACCGAAGTTGCAGCGCGACTCGGTATCACCATCAAGATGCCAGGTGGAGACATCACACCAGGAATGCACATCACCGGTGACGACGTGCTCGATCTCATTTATGCAAAAGCAAAGTTGCCACTTGCGGAATTACGCAAACATGTGGGTGGCCATCTTTTCCCTGAATACATCACCACTGTTCAGCCAGCAGATCCAACGAGCCAGGCTCGCTTGGAAATGGTTCCTGATGGAATTGCGCAAGAGATGAACGACGTTTTTCGTGAGTCGTCATCTGGTGCAGTCATTCACGGGTTTGACCCTGAGGTGCATACGTTCCGCATGACCACTCGGCGTTTGAAGAGCGTGTTCAACTCGTCAGGCCGCGAAGTAGAAAAACTGCGTGCGCGTGAAGGTACCAACTTTGCTCACGTCAATTCACTAGACCTGGCCGAACTGGGTATTGCCGATGGCGACACCATTGAAGTTGCGTCACCGAAAGGCTCAATTAAGGCTGTGGTGAAATCGGCCGATGATGTGCGCCGTGGCATGGTGTCACTTGCCCATGCATGGGGTGGTCTGCCCGACACCCCAAATGATTTGGCAGTGGTGGGCTCAACAACTGGGGCACTCATCGACTTGCAAAGTGGCTACGACCCCATTACAGGTATTCCTGTGATGAGTGCAATACCGGTGGCGTTGCGCGCCGTACCTGCTAGCTAACGGTCAGGTTTGCCTTCATGTTCTGGTGGCCTGGCACATCGCAAATGAGGGTGTAGCTGCCGGCAGCCAGATTGATGACGCCAACGTCAATTGCTCCTTCTTGAGGGACAACAAGTTTGAAGTTGGGGATTGTGACGCCGTCTTTCACGACGAGCAACGTGTGGCGAACAGTGTCTTCATTGACCGTCACAACTTTTACATCGCCTGCGGCGGCTGAATATTCACTTTTATCGAAGCGAATGGACTTGACGTTCTTCACCACGAGCCCCTCATCGGCCGGAATGGTTTCGGTTGGGGCGGAGGATCCGCCGCCACAGGCCGACACGGCAGAAATAGCGATGAGGGCGGCAAAAACGGTACGCAACGAAAGGCGAGGGGTCATGAGGAAACTCTACAAGTGGAATCTTGACGATGTCCATGGGGGTGCGTGAAAAGGGACTTTCTGTGCCACTCGTCATTTGAAGACTGCCGAGGCGAGGGGCGAAGAGTACGATT
>JBIKNT010000083.1:0-6512 GCA_044358465.1 Ilumatobacteraceae bacterium | reverse complement strand
CCCTGGCGGACCTGCGAGAAGAACGTGATCGGCTGCTTGCGACCGCTGACGCGCAGCAGTGAGCACAATGCGTAAATGTTCTTTAAGTTCTCGCTGCCCCACAAAGTCGTCGAGAAGACGCGGACGTAACCCCGACTCTTCGCTCTCAACTTCTACCTCACGTTCGGTGTGATGCGGCGTGAGAATGTGTGGATCTACAAATTCATCACGCACGGCGAGCTCCGAGAATTTGTAGGGCATCGCGCAAAACTTTTTCCAACGTGGCATCGGTTGCAGGGTTTAGCTCAGATAACACAGAGCGAATTTCTTCATTGTCGTAGCCCAAACCAACCAGAGCTTCTCGGAGATCGCCGAGCGACGAAGAGCCTTGCGACTCTGCTCCACTGATGCTTGGCAAGTCGAGCATGTCGAACTTTCCGCGCAATTCAACTAACAAACGTTCGGCAGTTTTCTTGCCGACTCCGGGCACCATTGTGAGCGCTGCAAGGTCGGAGGTAATCACGATGTTCTGCAGGCCCTTAGGGGAATGTGTGGCCAAAATTGCCATTGCCATGGCAGGCCCCACACCATGAGCCGCAATGAGAATTTGGAAGCTGTCGCGCTCTTCTCGCGTGAGAAAACCGAACAAAGTTTGTGCGTCTTCACGAACTTGATGATAGACGTATAAAAAACATGCCGTGGTGGGTTCAAGTTCACCGAAAACTCGTGGCGTGACTGCAACGATGTAACCCACACCGGCAACTTCTACAAGCACATGTGTAGGAGCATTACGCTCGAGCACTGTTCCGCGCAACGAGCCAATCATGAGGCAACCCTGCGAGAAATACGAGCATTGGCCCCTGTTAGTGCTGGCGACATGGCGAGGTGACACAGAGCCAGTGCAGCCGCGTCGGCGGCGTCGGCTGGTTGTGGCAACGAAGCTAAGCCGAGGCGTGCCTTCACCATCTTTTGAATTTGAGCTTTATCGGCTTGGCCCCAACCCGCCACGGCCCCTTTGACCTGCGTTGGCGTGTACTGCGCTACAGCACAACCTGCGAGTGCAGCGAGCGACAACACCACACCACTGACCTGCGCAACGCTCATTGCTGTACGCACGTTGTGATGGAGAAATACCTGTTCAATGACAACGGCATCTGGCGAGAATTCAGCTAGCAAGTCGGTGATGTCTTCGTGCACCTGGGCAAGACGATTTGCGAGATGTTCGCTAGGTTCAGTACGAATGACCCCAAGTGCTAAGGCCTCGGCTTCGTGTTGCCCGCCAGAGGTGCGGCGCAAGACCGCATAACCGCAGCGAGTAAGACCCGGATCGATGCCCAAGACAACAGGCGACGCCTGGAGTGCCTTCTCTGGTACGAACATACGTTTGATTGTAGCCAAATTGGTTGGCGAAGTTAAGCATTTGCGGCGGAAATTGCGCCAATCAGTTCATCGACCGGTCGAAAGGTCACTCCCACAAGGGCCCGATGGACATAGCGCACGACACCTGAAGCGTCGATCACAAAAATGCTGCGACGCGGGATTCCGAGTGGGCCCAAGGTTCCGTAAGCGCGAGCAACTGCTTTTTCCGTATCGGCCAATAGCGGAAACTGGAAACCATGTTGGGCCGCAAATTTCTCATGGCTCTCGAGGTCTTGACCTGAGACCGCAAGAACCTGTGCGTCGAGTTCGCTGAACTGCGCAAGTTCATTGTTGTAGCACACCAGCTGCTTCGTGCACACCGGGGTGTTATCGCCTGGGTAGAAAACGAGTACAACTATTTTGCCTTTAAATGCAGACAAGGAGTAGTTCTGATTACCCGTTCCTGGAAGAGAAAAATCGGGTGCTTGGTCGCCTACTGAAATACTCATTGATCCATCTCCGCCATAATCTCTTCTGCAATATCGAAATTTGAATAAACATCTTGTACGTCGTCGTTATCTTCCAGCATGTCCATAATGCGCAACACTTTGCGCGCATCTTCAATATCAGACACCGGAATTGAGGTATCGGACACCATGGTGCTTTCCGCATCGAGCACGGTGAACTTTGCTGCTTCCAAAGCCGCCTTCACATTCCACATTGCCGATGGTTCAGTTGTTACACGCCACACATCTCCATCGCGTTCAATGTCGTCAGCGCCAGATTCAAGTGCAATGGTCATGACATCATCTTCGGTTGCAGAGCCATCGACAATGATGACGCCCCTGCGCGAAAACTGCCAACCAACTGCTCCGGGCTCGGCCATGGAACCGCCAAATTTGGAAAAGGCAAGGCGCACGTCTGAAGCAGTGCGGTTGCGATTGTCGGTGAGCACGTCGACCAACATCGCTACTCCGCCTGGGGCATAACCTTCATAGGTGATGGACTCGTAGTTTGCACCAGTTGCTTCGCCACTGCCGCGCTTCACTGCGCGATCAATTGCGTCGTTGGTCATCTGGCCAGCTTTTGCTTTCAACACCACAGTTCGCAGTGCAGCATTAGTTTCCGCGTCACCACCACCTTCGCGAGCAGCAACTTCAATTTGTCGAGCGAGCTTGGCAAAAAGCTTTCCACGCTTCTTATCGACAGCAGCCTTTTTGTGTTTGATCGTTGCCCATTTGGAATGGCCTGACATATTTCCTGCCCTTGTAGAAGTACTAATTACCGAGCGCCGCGAGCGGTGCTGCCTGACGAAATCATATGGAGAAAAAGTTCATGAAACCGCACATCACTGGTGAGTTCAGGGTGAAATGACGCTGCAAGGACATTTTGTGAAGCCACAGCAACAGGTGCGCCTTTGTGCATCGCGAGAATCTCGACCCCACTGCCCACTTCCTCAATGATGGGGGCGCGGATGAACACAGCAGTAAAGGGTGTTTCGAGCCCTGTTATAGCAATGTCGGCTTCAAAACTGTCAATTTGGCGCCCGTACCCATTGCGACGCACAGTGACGTCGAGAACCGAGCAACTCACCTGATCGGGTCGCGCATCGAGTACTCGTTTGGCAAGAAGAATGAGACCAGCACACGTGCCGAGCGCAGGAAGCCCGTCTGCAAGGCGCTGGGTGAGAACATCAAACACGCCACTCGACAAGAGCAACTGCGACATTGTGGTGCTTTCCCCACCTGGCAGCACTACCCCATCGACACCATCGAGGTCTTGGGGTAAACGAATCTCACGCACGTCGGCGTTGAGTTGCCTCAGTGCTTGGGCGTGAGCATTGAAGGCGCCTTGGAGAGCTAATACTCCGATGGTTGGCATGAGTTACAAGGGCCTCGCCTGGAGGTCACCAACCACGCTCTGCGTAGCGCTGATTGATTTCATCCATGCCGATACCAGTCATTGGTGCGCCCAAACCACGGCTTACCTTTGCCAAAATACTTGCGTCACGGAAATGAGTTGTTGCCTCAACAATGGCTCGCGCACGTGGAGCAGGATCATCACTCTTGAAAATTCCTGAACCCACAAATACTGCTTCAGCGCCTAATTGCATCGCCAAAGCCGCGTCGGCTGGTGTTGCAATACCGCCGGCACAGAACATTGGGACAGGAAGCCAGCCAAGTTCTGCTACTTCTTGCACTAACGGCAAAGGAGCTTGCAGTTTCTTTGCCCAATCGAATAATTCTGCAGAGTCGGCCTGCGTAATGCGCCTGATGTCGCCGATGATGCTGCGCAGGTGTCGCACTGCTTCAACGATGTTTCCTGTTCCTGCTTCACCTTTAGAGCGGATCATGCACGCGCCTTCGCTGATGCGTCGTAGCGCTTCACCAAGATTGGTTGCGCCGCACACGAAGGGAACTGTGAAATTAAATTTGTCGATGTGATGTGCTTCATCGGCAGGAGTAAGTACTTCAGACTCGTCGATGAAGTCGACACCTAAGGACTGCAGAATTTGCGCTTCAACGAAATGTCCGATGCGAACTTTTGCCATGACTGGAATGCTCACCATTGCCTGAATGCCTTCAATCATTTCAGGGTCGCTCATACGCGCCACTCCACCATCACGACGGATGTCGGCGGGTACGCGCTCAAGAGCCATCACGGCACATGCCCCAGCGTCTTCAGCAATTTTTGCTTGCTCTGGCGTGACCACGTCCATGATGACGCCGCCCTTCAGCATTTCTGCAAGACCGCGTTTTACGCGCATTGTGCCGGAGTGTGAAGAGGGAGAAGACATGTGCCTATCGTACCGAGCGAGGCGTGCTGTGTCTTACGGGAACTTGATTTTTGCTGGATCAGATCCGGCAGGAATGTCGGCACCCTTATTGAGGCGCGGTATTTCTACCCATGTATTGCCAGGAGTGAGCTTGATAGGAGCACCTGCGGTATCGGTGAGAGTGAAGACATCGGTTGCAAGGGCACGTGCCCACTTCCCCTTCACCAGCGAACCATTGGAGTAGACCCATGCATCACCTTCGCCCACGCTTTGGGCTTCAGGGCTGCGTACATCGGCATTACTTGTTTTGTACACCATGTACAAGACCACCACATTTTTTGATGCAACTTGAGTTTTGTCGGCATCGAGATGTTTGTCTTTGCCACTCCAGCGCATGTACGACGACGACGCGGCATCCCACATCCACGACACCTGAACGCCATCCATGGAAAGGCGCACGCCTGCCGACGAAGTTGCAGAAGTTGGCATTGCATCGCTTTCACCGCGGTACACAAATTGCTGAGGTGGGCGCGAAGCTCCTTTGGGGGTCAGCGTGTAGATCTTCGACGCATCGGCATACAAGTTGTGAGGAGCCTTACGACCTGGTTCCCGGCGGTAACCGCCTTGTTTGTAAGCAATCAAAGCACCCATGTTGATGAGCGGTGATTTTTTGATTTCGGATGTCACCTTGTTGTTGCCGCCACTCCACACAAAAAGCGGAGTCAAATACGGCGAAAACAGCGCAACGTCTTGAGTGCGACCGCTGCGGATGGGCCCAATGCTCGAAGGAGCATTGGTATGAAAAACTGCAGCAAGTCGTGTGAGCTGTTCCACATTTTCTTCATAAACGATGTCGGCAGCATTGAGACCCGACTGAGGGCGAGCAGCGGGATGATTGTCGATTTTTGCCACGAGTGCAGGACGAATAGAAACTGCGGCATCGGTGATGGGCAAACCGGTGAGCGGCATCACCTCTGGCGCTGGCAAAGTGGTGGTTGGCCCAGAGAGTTCAGAGACCAACGAACCATCGCCGTAACCAGGTTCAGTATCGGAAGTGGTGGAACTGCCGCCGCATGCTGCAAGCACTAAGCCTCCTGCTACAACAACGGCTAGGACGAAACGCTTATTCAACTTCACTGATGACTTCAACTTTTAGATCTCCCGGAGTAATGCCAATCGCGTGGCTAGTGCAGGGTGCACAACTTCACTTCCTATAACTGTAGAAGACGAGGCATCGCCACCTGTTGCATTTGAGTTGTTCGCAGCAAAGGCACTTTTGGGATTTGCTAACCAGAGATGCACATTGAGAGGGTTCACGCCAGATGTGACTGTTGACTCAGCAGACATTTTCTCGTAAGCGGCAATTAACCCTGGCGGGAATCGCGTGATGCCACATGCTTTGAGATCGGCATCGAAAACATCTTGTTGGGTGAAACACGCTTCAAGTGCTTTGCGTGCAAGACGAGGAGGAATGAACTTGCCAAGTGCAGCAACGACCCCTGCAGTTTCTGTTTGTAGCTCGAGTCGCCCCGATTTCACTCTTGCCAAACAGGCGGCAACAAAACCTTCTAATTCGATGCGTTCCATGACGCGCAAAGCACCTTCGGTGAAAACGATGTGGCTTTGCTCATCGCCAAGCGGGTCGGCAACGACGTAAGCATTCACGGTTGCGTCGGTTGTGACACCAACAACTGGCACCGCCACACCAGACACCGCACACAAACTTTCAAGCAAATTGAAAAGTCGTGGATGATCTTCGCTGTCAATTTCTTGAGCAGCAACATAAGAAGTCAGCAGCGAAAAACTCTCTGCTGCTGCTCGGCGGTAAGTAACCCAGCCGATTGCCGCGCCAATGAGAACCAATACCGGCAACAGAACAACGAGCCCAACGACAAGTGTGATCACGAGGCCAACAACAAAACCAATAGCGGCCCCAAGCAGAAGAAAATACGGTTGGAGAGAAAATCTCTTCTCTTGTTTGACAACAGGCGCCTTGGTAGGTGCAGCAGCTTTTACTGGCGCAGGTTTCGCGGCAGGAGCCTTTTGAGCCGGGCGTGCCTGTTGGCGCTGAGAAGAACCATTTCGAGAAGAGTTTGAGGGCTTCTTGCGTTGTTGAGTATTTGCCATAATTTACTTCCGCAGGAGTCGATGTTCGAAGAGTGCCAGCATACGGCTCGGACGCCAGCGGCCCTGCGATGCGCTTGATGGTTGACGATGCGCATAGCCATCGCCTTGCCCATTTTGCTCCATTTCCAGGGCTCGGCGATACATAGCAACGTACTTCTCGGCAAGATTGCGCATTGACGACTCATCTACCCGGATATGACCAGCCTCAATGAGTCGCGTCGACAAACGCGAATTGGTCATCACTTTGGCTAGCGCACTCGCCAAGCCACGC
>JBIKNT010000082.1:0-6561 GCA_044358465.1 Ilumatobacteraceae bacterium | reverse complement strand
CAGGTGCAATAGAACTTGCGTATGCAGTGGTGGAAGCATGCAACGAACCCACCACATTTTCCATGTTGTACCCCGACTCATTTTCTCTACGCGAAAAAATTGAAAAGGTGGCCACTTCAATTTATGGGGCAGCTGGTGTGGAGTATTCCGACTTGGCGAATGAGCAACTCGATCGTTACGAGCATCTTGGGATGGGTCATTTGCCTGTTTGCATTGCTAAAACACACCTCAGCATTTCAGCCGACCCCACGCTCAAAGGGGCGCCAACCGGCCATGTTTTGCAAGTGCGTGAAGTGCGCGCCTCGGTAGGAGCAGGCTTTGTGTATCCCATCTGCGGCGACATGAGCACCATGCCGGGTCTTGGCTCTGCGCCCGCTGCGGAAAGCATCGACCTTGACGACGAGGGCAACATCGTCGGGCTGTTCTAGTCTTACGGCATGGCAATTCTCGACACCAATCCGTCACAGGCATTTGCGAACGACCGTCAGCACGTCTTTCATTCATGGTCGGCACAGAGCACTTTGAACCCACTGGTTGTTGCAGGTGGTGAAGGGGCGTGGTTTTGGGACGAGACGGGGCGCAAGTTCCTCGACTTCTCGAGCCAGCTCGTCAACGTCAACATCGGCCATCAGCATCCAAAACTCATAGCGGCAATTAAGGAATATGCAGATCGCTTGTGCACTATTTCTCCGATACATGCCAACGATGCACGCAGCGAAGCAGCGCGACTCATTTGTGAACTCGCTCCTGGTGATTTAAACATGGTGTTTTTCACCAACGGTGGGGCAGAGGCAACCGAAAACGCAATGCGCATGGCGCGCGTTCACACTGGCCGTCACAAAGTGCTCACCACGTATCGCAGCTATCACGGTGGAACTGCAGCAGCAATTCAAATGACTGGCGACCCGCGGCGATGGGGTAGTGAGCCATCAACGCCAGGCATCATTAAGTTTTGGGGACCATACCCGTACCGCTCGCAGTTTTATTCCCAAAGCGATGTTGAAGAAAGCGAACGCGCACTGCAGCATCTTGAAGACGTCATCATGGTGGAGGGTGCAAACAATATTGCCGCCATTGTTTTAGAAAGCGTTGTCGGAACTAATGGCATCTTGGTGCCGCCACCTGGCTACCTGCAAGGCGTGCGCGACATATGCGACCGCACTGGCATTGTGATGATTTGCGATGAAGTGATGTCGGGCTTTGGTCGTTGCGGTGAATGGTTTGCCGTAGATCATTGGAACGTTGCGCCCGATCTCATCTGTTTCGCTAAAGGCGTGAACTCGGGCTACTTGCCTTTGGGCGGAGTCATCATTTCTGATCGCATCTCTGAAACCTTCCGTCAAAAGCCATACCCGGGTGGGCTTACTTACAGCGGTCATCCACTTGCATGTGCATCGGCAGTTGCTTCTATCAATATCTTCAAAGAAGAAAAAATAGTGGAACACGCCAGGCACTTGGGTGCCGACATCATTGGGCCCGAACTCGAAAAACTCAAAGCAAAACATCCCAGCGTGGGTGATGTTCGTGGCTTGGGCGTGTTTTGGGCAATTGAACTGGTGCGCGATCGCGAGACGCGTGAGCCACTTGTTCCGTTCAATGCGTCTGGGCCCGCTGCACAGCCAATGGCCGATTTGGCAGCAGCGTGCAAAGCGAAGAACCTGTGGCCATTTACGCACTTCAATCGTTTGCACGTGGTGCCACCGTTGGTCATTTCCGATGAGGAAATGCGTGACGGCTTAGCCATCATTGATGAGGCACTCGATGTTGCCGATGCTTTTTACACCGGCAAATAACTGAGGTCTAGCGATTTTGAGGGAACCCAAGATCGACAGTTGATGTGCGTGGGTCTGGCCAGCGCGAAGTCACCACTTTGGAACGGGTGTAGAAGTTGATGCCCTCTGGCCCATACATGTGCTGGTCGCCAAAGAGGCTCGATTTCCAGCCACCAAATGAGTAGTACGACACGGGTACGGGAACAGGCACGTTGATGCCCACCATGCCCACATTGATGTCGAATTGGAACTGGCGAGCAGCGCCACCGTCGCGAGTGAAAATTGCCGTGCCATTGCCGTAGAGGTTGTCGTTGATGAGTTGAACGCCTTCGTCGTAGCTCTTCACACGAACAACCGACAAGACTGGCCCAAAAATTTCATCGTCGTAGCACTTCATGCCAGGTGCGACATTGTCGATGAGGCTTGGCTTTAAGTAGAAGCCTTGAGCAGGAACGTTAGTGCGACCGTCGACAACGAGAGTTGCGCCTTCTTGTGTAGCGCCTGCAATGTACGTAGCTACCTTGTCGCGATGTTCGCCGGTAATGAGCGGACCCATTTCGCTCGTGGGGTCGTCGCCTGCACCAACAGTGATGTTGGGAATGCGCTCTTCAATTTTAGAAATGAGTGCATCGGCGATGGAGTCGTGTGCAAGCAACACAGAAATTGCCATGCAACGTTCGCCCGCAGAACCATAAGCAGCACTGACCGCAGCGTCGGCAGCCATATTGAGGTCGGCGTCGGGAAGCACAAGCATGTGGTTTTTTGCGCCACCTAAAGCTTGAACACGCTTTCCGTTTCGTGTGCCGGTTTCGTAAATGTATTTTGCAATAGGCGTAGAGCCAACGAATGAAATCGCCGCAATATCGGGGTGATCAAGTATGCGGTCGACTGCTACCTTGTCGCCGTGCACAACGTTGAAGCACCCGTCGGGAAGACCGGCCTGCTTGAGCAACTCGGCAATGAACATGGTGACCGATGGGTCTTTTTCGCTTGGCTTCAAAATGAACGTGTTGCCACAGCCCAGTGCATTGGCAAACATCCACATCGGCACCATTGCGGGGAAGTTGAACGGGGTGATACCGGCAACAACGCCAAGGGGTTGGCGAATGTTGTACACGTCTACTCCGGCAGAAGCTTGCTCGCTATAGCCACCCTTCAAGAGATTGGGAATGCCACATGCATATTCAATGTTTTCCAAACCGCGAGCAACTTCACCCAATGCATCGGAGAGTACTTTGCCGTGCTCGGCGCTCAACATGGCAGCAATTTCTTTACGATTCACATCGACGAGTTCGCGCATGTGAAACATCACTTCGGCGCGACGCGACAAGTTGGTGGCGCGCCATGCAGGAAATGCTGCAACAGCATTCGCAACTGCTGCATCTACTTCGGCGACTGAAGCGAAGTCGACCGCTGCTGATTGTTCGCCAGTTGCCGGGTTAAAGACTTTTCCAGACTTGCCAGAGGTGCCGGCAACGACGGTTCCATTAATCCAATGCGAGATGCGCTTCATATTGCCTTCAGTCTGTATGAGATGGAGAAAGTAAAGATCAGTGTAGGTATTGGCAAAGGTCGCGCTTCACGTATTTGCCGTGACCTTTGCGACCAGTGAAGGTGTCATTTTCCACAACGACCATGCCGCGAGAAAGCACCGTGTCGACTTTGCCGTCGATAACGGTTCCTTCGAAAGCGCTGTAGTCGGTATTCATGTGGTGTTTGCCGTTGATGCCAATAGTGGTTTTTTGATGCGGGTCCCACACCACAATGTCGGCGTCGGCCCCGGGGGCAATGATGCCTTTCTTGGGGTACATGCCGAACATGCGTGCGGGTGTGGTGCAGCAGGTTTCCACCCACCGCTCGAGTGACAACTCGCCAAGAACAACGCCCTGATAAATGAGCTCCATGCGATGTTCAACGCCGGGCAGGCCATTGGGGATTTTCGAGAAGTCGTTGCGCCCGAGTGTCTTTTGGTCTTTGAAACAAAATGGGCAATGGTCTGTACTCACCACTGCGAGTTCGTTCATGCGCAGGCCCTTCCACAAATCACTTTGGTGATGATGGTGGTCGTGACGTGAACGAATAGGGGGGCTACACACAAACTTGGCGCCTTCGAAGTTGGGCTGCGAGAGGTGCTCTTCCAATGTGAGATACAAATACTGGGGGCATGTTTCCGCAAAGACGTTGAGGCCTTCGTGCTGAGCACGCGCAACTTCATTTAATGCTTCCGAGGCAGACATGTGCACGATGTAGAGCGGAACATTGCCCGCTACTTGGCTCAGCACAATGGCGCGATGTGTTGCTTCGCCTTCGAGCAAACTGGGCCGACTAATGGAGTGAAACACGGGGTCGGTTTCACCTCGTGCAAGATGTTGCTGAACAAGCACATCGATAGCCATTCCATTTTCAGCGTGCATCATGATGACTGCACCGTTGTTGCTTGCTTCTTGCATGGCACGAAGTATTTGGCCGTCGTCGCTGTAATACGTGTCGGGATACGCCATGAACAACTTGAATGAAGTAACACCCTCGTGTTCAACAAGGTAGGTCATGTCTTTCAAACTCTGTTCGTGAATGTCGCCCATAATTTGGTGAAAGGCGTAATCGATAGAGCAGTTACCGGCAGCTTTCTTGTGCCACGCGGCAAGACCATCTTGAATGTTTTCGCCTTTACGTTGTAGTGCCATATCGACGATGGTGGTAATGCCACCCCATGCTGCGGCATTGGAACCGGTTTCGAAAGTGTCGGTTGCTTCAATGGGGCCCATGGGAAGTTCCATGTGTGTATGCACGTCGACGCCGCCAGGAATGACGTACTTGCCTGTCGCGTCGATGACCTTGTCGGCAACGATGCCGAGTGCGGCTGCTTGCCCTGGTTGAAAAATAGCTTGAATGGTTTCACCATCGATGAATACATCGCTTGCATAGCGGCCACTCGGGCTCACAATGGTGCCGTTCGTAATAAGGATGCGAGCCATATGTAGAGCGTACCGATATTTAAAGTGGAGTCTGAGGCACGGCTACAGTGCTCTCGAGGGGGTTTTCAATGGTTGCAATGAAAGACAACGCGGTGCGTATTTTGGCTGAACCGGTGACGGCAACGCTGTCTATTGCTGGTGCTGACGGTTATGCGCATTCCACTCCCGTCTGGTTTGTGTGGCGTGACGGAAAAGTGTGGGTGAGCACACACGCGGGGCGGCAAAAACATGTCGACGCCGTGCGTTCTGGCAAAGGGTCTTTGTCGGTGATCGACCCCACCAATAGCTCGCACTATGTGGAATTGCGGGGTTCGCTGCACGTGGTAGATGACCCCAACATGGAACTGCGCGACGAAGTGGTGCGCAAACATGGGCATGTTGACGGTAAGGCCTTTGACCCCGCAAACACTGTGCGCATTGGCATTGTGCTCACCCCAGAGCGGGTGCTCGGCCGGCATTAGCAGTGCTGGGAAGGTTCTGTACACCGAAGGCGTACGGTACGGGTATGAACCCACGTCATTTGAACCGGTCCACTTCTCGCGTCATTTTGTCGGGCTTTGCGCTCGTCGGAGTTTTGCTTGCCACTGTTTCAGTTCTCGGGCAAGTGAACGCCTTTAGCGTTATCACCGATGCCATTGGCGTTACCTCACCGCCGGGAACCTCGCAAAGTTCTTCAGGAAGTTCAACAAGTTCTCCGTCTGACGAAGAAACTTCTGACGACGAAACTTCCGATTCGGTTGTCGACACACCTGCAACTGGCGACACACCCGATGGAGAAGTTGCACCAATTGATCCAGAAATTGATGAGCGTATTTCTGCTCTCGAAGATCTTGTTGTCACGCTTGCTGAAAATGACGATGCAACCGCAGTAACTCTGAGCGAAGTCACAGGGCTAGTGAAAACCCTCGATGCCGACCTTGCCACAGCAAAAACCTCACTCGGTAATCTTGCCGAACGCGTTGGTGCTAATGAAAAAGCAACGTCAGTTCTTCGCTCTGAAGTTGACGCAGCAAAGGCCATTGTCGATGCGCTTCAAGTTTCTGTCGACAATCTCAAACTGCGCACATCACAGCTCGACGAAACGGGCACGTACAGCGGCGTCGTGAAGCCAAGTCAAATTTCTCCGCAGCTCAAAGTCGACGACATTAAGGGCGACTGGCCCATTGCGCGAACTTCAGGTCCGCTCGACGGCGCACGCATCAAAATGCCTTTTGGGCAATGTGCAAATGCCTACCAGCAATACACGGTGGTCGTTGTTCCGGGAGTCTTCGAAGGTATTCAATGCCTTCGCATACTCACACCACGTTAAAAACTAGCGGCGGTTTTTAGCGGCAGCGCGCTGTTCGGCTGCTGCCTTTTTCTGCACTTTTTCTTTTTCTTTGCGTTCGTTACGCAGTGCACGCTTTGCAGCTTGTTCGGCCTCGTCGGCAACGCGCACAGCAGTGAGCGCCGAGGGCGATACGGGCAACGCCCATTTTTCGTCAGACTGAATGAGTTTCTTGAAACCAGCCAGGCTGAGTGAATACTGCACCACCATCAGCTTCACCATTTCCTCGCCAAACTTTTCGATGGCCTCAGGCAAAATGGCATTGAGGTCGTCGAGTGAAGGGTCGTCGGCTGCGCCGGCGAGAACTTCAATACAGTGCTGCGTGCAGGGTTCACATAAAACAACACACACGTCGCCAGCACATTTACGACGAGTAGCCCCTTCACGAATGGCACTTGCCAGGGTGTCGGGGTCATCAAAGGCGCCATCGCTCAGGCCTGCGCTTTGAGCCAGCACTGTTTGCAAGTTTTCTTCGAGGGCTAGAGCC
>JBIKNT010000081.1:0-6665 GCA_044358465.1 Ilumatobacteraceae bacterium | reverse complement strand
CTTCTACACGCACAATGATTGCTGCCGCAGAGCCATCGCTCACGCCGCTGCAATCGAAAATACCCAACTGGCCAGCAATCAGCGGAGAAGCGGCAATAGTTTCTTTCGACACTTCTTTTTTGAACTGTGCACGTGAATTCAATGCGCCATTGCGATGGTTCTTCCATGCAATGCGCGTGAGTACGTCTTTCAATTCCGCTTCATCTACTCCGTATTTGTTGGCATATGCCGGCGCCAACAACGAAAAACTTGCTGGAGCGGTAACGGTTGCCTGAGTGCCGTCACTTGCTGGCGCGCTGACGACCAAACCGGAATAACCAGAGTCTTTGAGCTTCTCTACGCCAATAGCCATCACCACGTCATACGCGCCAGATGCAACGGCATAACACGCGTTGCGGAATGCTTCGCTACCAGTTGCACAATAGTTTTCCACGTGCGTCACTGGCTTGTGTTGAATTTTCAATGGCCGGCTCAGCGTGAGCCCCGACAAACCAGAGCCCATTGTTCCTAACCAAAATGCATCAACATCGTCGAGGGCAATACCTGCACTAGCTAAAGCAGCACTCGATGAATCGATGAGCAGGTCGTCGGTGCTCTTGTTCCAATGCTCACCAAAGTTGGTGCAACCCATTCCGATAATTGCCACTTTGTCGCGAATTCCATGACTTGCCATTATTCCCCCGGTTTATTTCACGCCTGTGCGAACAGGCTTTGCTTTCCAAAAATAGTTATGAATTCCATCTTGCGTATAGAGCTTGCGAAACGACATTTCCACCCGGTCGCCAATTTTCACGCTTGCCGGGTCGACGTCGGTGAGTTCACATTGAAAACGTCCACCACCGTCGAAGTCGATGACAGCTGCAACCACTGGAGGGCTCATGCTGAAAGCTAAGTGGTCGACGGTGTATGTGGCAATGGTTGCGCGAATATCTGCCATCCGCACCATTTCCATTTTATCGATGCTGCCCGACTGCAAACTCACGCGTGCAGGTGGCAAATAAATGAAACCGCTTTCATCACGGCTGCCGTAAAGGCCATATTTCCATGCAGCCGTACGCAAGCTTGGTGGGCCAGCGGGGCGATCGGGCTCTGGGCGACGAGGCGGCTCACGATGCAAGAAGCCACGCCAGGTAAGAAACTGTGCGTACGACAAGTCGTTACGGCCTGCAGCAATTTGAGCTTGAACAGTGAGCGAGGGGTCTTGTTGCTTTTGATGAGCACTCAACGCTTCGGTGGTGCGCAGCAAGATGACGTTGACCCCATCGGCTAACACCACAATGGCGATGACCTCATTTGGCTGAGCAGTATCGAGAACATTGGCCAGCATGACACCCCAATGTGCAGTTCCAGAGTTTCCTAGAGTGGCTGCAAAATCGTCACGCAAAGTGTCGAGGTTGATGCCACAAGATTTAGGTGCAGCTTTAACAGCACGCGTATGTAAACCAGAAAAAATGCTGTGCGAAACATCGGCTGCAGTGAGGTTTGCCTTTTTCAAGGCCTCATTGAAAGCAACTTCCACAAGCGGCGCATAGGCATACTCGCCAAAGCGCTCTTCCCACTGCTTGCTTGCCTGATCGCCTGGGGTTCTCCACCGATCAACAAATTCAGATGTTGATGTTCCCGTGCTAATGAATTCAGCAATGACGTTTTCGGTGCCAAAGCACAATGCAGCAGCCCCGTCGCCGCCCATCGATTCATCACTTCCACCGGGAAGACCTGTGCGAATATCGCTCAACACGGCAATTGAGTTTCCCGACGCAGCAGCGTGAACAGCGGCAATGCCACTTCTTACTGAACCCAAACAATCGAATGCGTTCACCGAACTATCGAGGCTGAGTGCAGCATGAATTGCATTTGCATTTGTTTTATCGAGGTATCCGGGCTCTGCTGTAGCAAACCACAATGATTGCGGTGAATACTTTTCGTTGACTCCCCGCAATGCAATACGACTTGCTTCAACACCCATTGAGGTGGTGTCTTCATCGAAACTCGCTACAGCGCGTGCACCTTTAGCGCCACCTGAGCCAAGAGCCGATGCAAGCGTGCTGCGTTGCAGGCGCCAATACGGAATATAAGCACCATAAGAAATAATCCCCGTCATACCCCGAGAGTAGCCCGTGAGAACGAGCTCATGGAATGTGGAGTATTAGGTGTAGTAAGGGTTGTCGCCAGATGTGTGGTCGGTGAGGTCGCGCACCTTCACAACGCCAGGAACCTTTTCCAGCAACGTTGTTTGTACACCTTCCAACATGGTCATGCGACTCATGGAGCAACCGTGACACCCACCACCCATGGTGAGATACGCCGTACCTTCGGTGTCGTGGCCCATGAACGTTACGAACCCGCCGTGGGAAGCAAGCGCGGGGTTCACTTCTCCGGCTAACACAGTTTCGATATTGGCCGACAACTCATCGTTGCGCACAAGACCTTCAACACTGGCAGCGAGTGGCTTATTTGGGTTACGAATAATGAGACCTTGCGAAGCGGTGTAGTCGAGAATTGAGCCCTGCAAAAGATCGATGCTGTTAGCGGCAACAATTGTTTTAATGCCATCGGTAGTACGCACTTCGTCGGCGAAAGCAGCTTGGGTGACCACATCGAAAGAGAGGTCGTAGCGAAAGTCTTCACCGGGGCTACTCACCACTTCAATGCGCAAACCTAAGCGGTCTTTTTCTGGTTCTTCATCGCGCAACTCAATGAGTTTGGCAACTGCTTCAGGGGTCACCGTCACGATGTATTCAACAGGGCTCGCCGGCGTATCGAATGGGCTGACTTTTGGGGTCTCAGTTGCTTCTGTGGTCACGCCGTGAAGGCTATCTGCACCCTTGGCCGAGATGCCATCGGAGCTAATAACTCGTGATGGCTCCTCCGCCATCGCATTGCACGCGTTGCCCTGTGACATACGCCGAACCTGGGGAACAGAACCACAGCACCACATTTGCTACGTCATTGGGCTGGCACACACGCCCGAAAGGGGCATTGTCGTCGAGCGACCTCAGGTCGGTGAGTTCCTTGTTGCCGGTTAAGGACCTCGACAAACGAACGCCCATATCGGTTTCCACCAAACCCGGAGCGGCAATATTCACACGAATTCCGTTCTTGCGTTCTTCCTTAGCCAAGGTAAATGCCAAGGCTTCCATGGCTGCTTTACCCATGTTGTACGGAGCGCCCTTTGCTGAATTATTCGCAGTAGCAACAGAAGAGATAAAAACGATGTCGCCACGCTCTTGAGTGCGCATACTTGGCAATACTGCTGCGCAGAGCTGATGGGCGCCCACAGCATGCACAGCAAGTAACTTCTCGACCTCTACGGCGTCGGTGTCGGCAACTGCTTTGCCGCGTGATGCAATGCCCGCGTTGTTGACCAGAATGTCGATATGCCCAAAGTCGCGAATGACTTCTTTGACCATTGCGCTACTTGCTTCGTAGTCGGCAACTGATGCTCCATATATTTTTGCCGTGCCACCGCGATCAATAATTGTTCGCAGCGTTTCTTCAGCACCTTCTTTGCCGCTGTGATAGTTAATAGCAACAGATGCTCCCTCGGCTGCAAGAAGTTCGCTAATGCCGCGGCCAATGCCCCGGCCTGCGCCTGTTACCAATGCAACTCGCCCACTCAAAACGCCCATCATTCCCCGATTCACAATTCTGTTCGCAACAACGCCTCAAACTATGACTACATCATCCCATGCGCGCATCATATTTATTGAGCCCGACATCGCAAGGCCAACCGCAGAGCTGTAACCTAAAATCAACTGAAGGGGAGCTTGCTGGTTCGGCAGGCTGAGAGGGTAGCCGCCGCTACCGACCCAAGAACCTGATCTGGGTAATTCCAGCGGAGGGAATACGGGTGAATAACGAAACGCACATTCAGAACAACACGGCTCTCATCTTTGCTGGCGGCAATGCGCCGCTTCCCCATCTGTCGCAGTTTCTTCCTCCAGCGCAGTGGAAGATCGCCGCCGACTCAGGACTCGACCATGCACTTGCTCTTGGCGTCACCCCCGATGTGGTGGTGGGCGACTCAGACTCAGTGAGCGCTGCTGCGCTCGCACTAGCCCACTCCTTGAACATCGCATTCATTTCTGCGCCAACAGATAAAGACTTCACCGATACTGAACTCGCACTGTCCCACGCAGTAGATCTAGGTGCTCACAGAATCATTGTTGTCAGTGCTGGCGGGGGGCGTTTCGACCATGCTCATGGGCTCCTCACTGCGCTCTTTCATCCTGAGTGGGCACATATCCACATTGAAGCGTTCATCGATACCGCTCATATTTTTGTTCTTCACGGTCCGAACTCACTTCAGATATCGGGACCACAGAATTCACTTGTTGCTCTCCACGCCATGAATGGCATGGCCCATGGCATCAATACAGAAGGCATGCGTTGGCAACTTCGCAATGAGAGCCTTGCACCTTGGGTAAGCCGAGGAGTGAGTAATGAGCTCACTGGCGCACTTTGCGAGATCTCTGTGCAATCTGGCGCACTACTTGTTGTACAACCCGAAGCATTCACACAGACCACACATGAAAGTTGAGAAATGAAAAAATTTATTGTCAGCCTTTTTTGCGTAGCAGCAGTATTCAGCGGATGCGCTGGAAGCAATGAACCAGAAACAGAGAAGCTCACACTCCTTGCCTACGACTCGTTCACACCAACCGAAGGAATTTTTGATGAGTTCACTCAGGAAACAGGAATCAGTGTTGAAGTGATTCTTGGTGGCGATACGGGCCAACTCATTTCAAAGGCAATTCTCACATCGGGGAAACCAGAAGGTGACGTTCTTTGGGGAGTGGACAATACTTTTCTTACGAGAGCAATCAATGGAAAAATATTTTCTTCCTACACTTCACCACAGACCAAAAACATGTCAGATGACGTTGTTGCACTCACGCAGCCAGAAGGGGTGGTTACCCCTGTCGACACTGGAGATGTATGCATTAACTACGATAAAAAATGGTTTGCCGAGCGCAACATCGCTCCTCCACAATCTCTTGATGATCTAGCACTACCCGCCTACAAAGATCTCCTTGTTGTTCAAAACCCTGCATCTTCCTCACCAGGGCTTGCATTTCTTTTGGCCACCATTTCTTCCTATGGAGAAAACGGTTGGGAGAGTTACTGGAAAAAACTGCGAGCTAATGGCGTCAAAGTTGTCGATGGGTGGACCGAGGCATACACCATTGAATTTTCAGGCTCATCAGGAAAGGGAACGCGTCCACTTGTTGTGAGTTATGCCTCTAGCCCACCTGCAGAGGTGGTGTACTCCGACCCACCGGTGAACGAGCCCCCAACAGCAGTAATCAACACAACATGCTTTCATCAGGTGGAGTTCGCTGGAATTTTGCGTGGGTCCAAAAATGAGAAAGCAGCAAAGCTCCTCATCGACTACCTCGCAGATACAACGTTTCAAAGCGACCTACCACTGACGTTGTTTGTGAACCCTGTCAATAAAAATGTTGCCTTGCCAGACGTTTTTACTTCCTTTGCCGCGCAACCAGAGAAGCCGTACACCATGAACCCAGCCGCCATTGAAGAAAACCGTGCAGCATGGGTAGACACTTGGAGTTCCATCGCTTTGCGATAGCACTATGAACTCACCACGTCATCTACATATTTTCAAAAATGCTCCTTGGCTTTTTGTGCCAAGCTTCATCTTTTTGAGTGTGTTTGTGATGTGGCCAACACTTGTTGTACTAGTAGAAAGCCTCGATCAGTCATCGTTAACGCGTGTGCTGAGCAACTCGCAACTCCGCCAGATGTTGTGGTTCACCACTTGGCAAGCTTTCATCAGCACTATCGCCACACTTGCTATTGGCATACCTGCGGCATTGGTTTTGAGTCGATATTCCTTTAGGGCACGGCAAATCATCCGCGCACTTACCTTTGTGCCGTTTGTTCTCCCCACCGTTGTTGTGGGCATAGCTTTTTCTTCGTTGTCACCAGCGTCTTACCAATCGGGGCCAACGCCACTCATCTTGGCGCACCTCTATCTCAATATTGCAGTTGTTGTACGAGTGGTGGGAACCCGATGGGAAAAACTTCCTACTGCGTTTAACGACAATGCGGCTTTACTTGGAGCAACCCCATTTACCAATTTCCGAACAGTTACTTTCCCGCTATTACGCAACAGCATCATTGGTGCAGGAAGCATTGTCTTTATCTTTTGTTTCAGTACGTATGGCGCAGCGCGAGTACTTGCGGGGCCACGCTTCCCCACTATCGAAACTGAGATCTATCGCTACGCCTTTTTCCTCGGCAATATGCCCCAAGCAAGCGCCCTTGTTGTATGGCAACTCTTCGTCATCATGTTGGTTCTTGCACTCACCTATCGTCAAAAGAGCATTCCTCTTGCTCAGCGAAAACTCATGCCGCTTTCTTCCGAGCGAAAAACTAAGCGCGTGTTTTTCTCTTTTGCAGCAACTCTCATTGCAGTAGGAACTCTGTTACCTATTGCCGTACTTTTCACAGATTCTTTACAGTCTTCTGAGGGCTTTACATTTTCGTATTGGGCAACGAGCGACATGTGGACATCATTTTTCACCTCTCTTGGCATCGCCCTCTTCGCCGCCGTGATGGCGCTATTGTTTGGCACTGGTTCCGCACTCGCAATTGCGTATTCCACTCGCACGCGGTTTCATATGTTTGTTCAAGCACTCACC
>JBIKNT010000080.1:0-6709 GCA_044358465.1 Ilumatobacteraceae bacterium | reverse complement strand
ATCGTAGCGAGCACTTGGTGTTCATTGGTTCTGCAGGTCGTGCACACGAAGAACTTCTCGCACTCATTGCACAAATCGGCCTTGCGCATCGTGTGCATGTGGTGGGTCGGGTGGAAGGCACCGAACGTAATGCATTTGTTGCAGGTGCGCGTGCATTGTTGTTCCCCAGTCAATACGAAGGTTTTGGCGCCCCACTCATCGAGGCCATGTCGCTCGGCGTGCCAGTGGTGTGTGCCAATACCGCAAGCCTTCCGGAAGTTGCAGGTGATGCTGGCGTGGTATTGCCGCTCACGCTTGAAGCATGGAGTGACGTGCCAAGCATTATTGACAGCACTGCTGTAGATCTTGTGCAGCGCGGGCATGAGCGAGTGAAGTATTTCTCACTTGCCGAATCGGGCAGCGATCTTGCAGCGACGTATGAAAGCATGTTGAGATGAGTTCTCGCCCCATCGTGGTGTTGTGTCCGCACTTTGCGCCCGACACCGCACCCACCGGAGTGGTGATGACCCGCATTGTTGAAGAACTAGTAGAGCGTGGTCATGAAGTACATGTTGTTACGTCGTTGCCGTGGTATCGCCAGCACCAAGTAGAAAAAGAATGGCAAGGACATCGCAAGAGCTGTGAAATCACGCCGTGGGGTTCCATCACTCGGGTTTCTCCTTTCGCGGGGAAAGACAAGTCGCACATTGCACGTCGCGCTGTTGGCTTCGTTGGCTTTAGTGCGCTACTGGGTGTTCGGGGAGTATTTGCTGGGGGAGTGCGACGCAAAGCACATGCTGTTGTTGCCATGTCGCCACCACTCACTTTGGGTCTCACCGGTTGGCTGGTGGCGCGAGTGCGCAGAGCGCCCTTGGTTTTCAATATTCAAGACGTGTTTCCCGATGCAGCTATTGCCACGGGCAAAATCACCAACAAACGCGTTATTGGGTTGGCGCGTTGGCTCGAGCGCACCAGCTACCGCGCAAGTGATGCAGTGGTGGTGTTGTCGCAAGACCTACAAAAAAACCTAGAAGCAAAAGTGTCACCAAAGGTTTCACAGCGTGTTCATGTCATTGCCAATTTCGTTGACTCAGAAAATATTGTTCCGAGGTCTACATCTACCGCATATCGCAAAGAACACGCAGGAAATGCCGACACTGTGGTGATGTATGCCGGCAATGTGGGTTTCTCACAGTCAATTCATTTGCTCATCGACGCTGCGCGTGCGCTACCGCGTGTCATGTTTATTGTGAATGGCGAGGGTTCTGCGCGTAGCGAACTCGAGGCGCAAGCGGCAGGTGTGTTCAATATTCGGTTTGTGAATTATCAAGACGCGAGTCGCCTCAGCGAAGTGCTGGCAAGTGCCGATGTACATGTTGTGCCGTTGAAAACGGGTCTTGGTGCAGTGAGCGTGCCGTCAAAGGCGTATTCCATCATGGCTGCGGGTCGCCCGCTGTTGGCCGCCATCGATGCCGACAGTGAAGTGGCACGCATCGTAGAAAATGTGGGGTGTGGACGGGTGGTGGCCCCCGATCAGCCCGAAGCATTTATTGCCGCGCTCTCGTCAATGCTGGAAAATCGCGATGAGATGGCCGAGATGGGAGCCAAAGGTCGCTTATGGGTAGTGGAAAATGCGTCTCCCCATGCGGTGGGTGAGGCCTACCACCAACTCTTGGCAACCTTGTCGCCCGTGGAATCGCTGTAAAACCCTTCTTCAGCAGATAACCTCGTGATTTCGTGGGTAAATCATCTTCAGCCAAAAAAGTCGCCCGACTGGCTCAAAAGGGCAAAGGGAAAAAGGTCCGCTTTCAGGGCGGAACTGTTTTCCCTGCAGTCATTGTTGTTGTTCTCATCGTGGGCCTCAGCCTCGTGGCCTATGCCCGGCAAAGTGCCCCCAGTGGCAACGAAGCACCAACCGTCAACGATCACTGGCACGTGTCATACGGCTTTTATGGTTGCGACAAGTACCTTCCTAACCTCATTGGCAACAAGGAAGATCCAGTCGATCCGAACTATGTCAAGTACGGCATTCACAGCCACGACGACGGAGTCATTCACTGGCACCCGTCGGGCCTCGCAACAGGTAGCCGCGCAAAATTCGGGCTCTTTCTCACCGTGTACGGAATCAAGCTGAGCGACACAAAATTGGAGTTCCCTGCCGATCAACAATCTGGCATGGTGTACGAAGAGGGCGAAACCAAGTGCTACAAGAAAGACTCTGAGCTTCGCACTTACGTCTGGAATCAGTACGACAAGCCTGAAGATCGCAAAATGCTCATTACCGACTTCAAGAACATTCGCATCGATCGCGATGGCATGGTGATTGTTGTTGCATTTGTCCCTAAGGGTGCCGATGCTCCACCACTTCCAGAATCGGCAGTGAACTTGCCTGAACTGGGTGCGGTCGACGGTGCTGGTGCAACCACTTCAACGGTTGCTGGCGTCACCACAACCACTGTTGCTGGTGCAACCACCACAACCACTGTTGCTGGTGCAACCACCACAACAACAGGATCAGCCACAACCACTTCGGTTGCTGCGAACTCCACTACAACGACCAAGGGGTGACACGCCGCCCATGGATGCTGTCATCCTGGTCGGTGGGTTTGGTACGCGGCTTCGCCCGCTCACACTCACCACTCCAAAACCACTTTTGCCAGTAGGCAATGTTTCTATTCTTGCGCGGGTCATTGCGGGGTTAGAAAAAGCTGGTGTTACCCGAGCCATTCTCGCCTTGGGTTTTAAACCACAGCCCTTCATCGATGCGTTCCCTGGCAATCAATGTGGTGGGGTACGTCTCGAATATGCCGTGGAACCAGAACCACTCGACACGGGTGGAGCCATTGCCTTTGCTGCACGCTTTGCTGGCGTTTCACAAACATTCATCGTGGTGAACGGTGATGTGCTCACCAGCCTCGACGTTTCAACTCTTGTGGCGTTCCACAAGAAGAACGCAGCAGAAGGAACGCTTCATCTCACTCCAGTAGAAGATCCATCTCAATTTGGCGTAGTGGAAACAGCGAGCGACGGACTCGTCACTCGATTTGTGGAAAAGCCAGCACCGGGAGAAACAACAAGTTTCAATGTCAATGCCGGAACCTATGTGCTTGAGCCGTCGGTCATTGAACGCATGGCTGTAGATCAAAAAATCTCTATTGAGCGTGTTGTATTTCCTGCCATGGTTGCGCAAGGAACATTATTTGCAATGCCCACTGCCGACAGTTGGATCGATACAGGACGCCCTGAAACCTATATCGCAGCAAATATGTCGGCTCTGGAAAATGCGCACGACAACAAGTTGGTGCATGAAGCAAGCAGGGTTGCAACAACGGCAACAATTGAACAATCGGTAGTGGGGCCACTGTGCGTAGTGGGTGAATATTCACATCTGTCACACTCAGTAGTAATTGCAGGTGCTGAAATTGGTGAGTCGGCAGCCATTGAAAACAGCGTCATCATGGGCGTTGTGGGCAGCACTGCACAATTGAAAAACTGCATTATTGGCGCCGATGGCGTAGTGGAACAAGGTGAAGTATTGAACAACGTGAAGCGGCCCAGCACGGACGGCGCTTAGTGCGTTTTTTAGTTTGTGGTGGCGCTGGATTTATTGGGTCACATGTCGTTGACCGTTTGTTGTCGGAGGGTCACGCAGTAGAAGTTGTCGATAACTTGAGCACTGGTTCTTTTTCCAATTTGCACCAAGCACGTCTTGCAGGTGGCGACCTCAAAATCCACAACATCGATGTCACGACACCCGAATTTCTCGACCTCGTATCGTTGCGTCGGCCCGATGTGATTTTGCAACTCACGGCGTTGTCGCCAAGTGCAGCACATTCCACACTTGCACTTTCCTCTGCCCCAGCAGTTGTGGCAGCTCTCGAAGCTGCCCGCTTATTTGGTGTAAAAAAAGTTGTGCTTGGAGTGCCTGCACATTTGCTGTATGGCGAAGTTCCCGTGCGTGAAATTCCTATTAAGGAAGGTCGTGTGAGTGAACCCATCAGCGTTCCTCATGTCATTACGCGCACGCTGTTGCAACTACTTGCTGTGTATCGCGAAGTACATGCAGTGGAATACACGGCACTTGCAATTGCCAATGTTTACGGCCCACGCCAACGAGCAGAAGATGGGGTAGTGGCAGCATTTGCTGCAGCACTTGCGAACAACGAAGCACCAGAATTCTTTGGCTCAGGAAAACAAACGCGAGACTTTGTTTTTGTTGAAGATGTTGTTGATGCCTATGTCAAAGCGGCCACAAAAGGCGACGGGCTGGTGATCAACATTGGTACTGGAGTGCAAACAAGCGTTGCGGCCTTGTGGAAAGAGATGAGTGCGGGCTCGCCATTGCAGCCAGTAGTAGGAAAACAACGACCCAGCGACATTACGCGTTTTGCGGTGTCGCCAGTACGCGCACGTATTCAACTTGCCTGGGCGCCATTTACTTCACTGTCTGAAGGCGTAGCAACTGTTTCGCCACCGCGCTAAAGGTAGTTAGCGAAAGAGATCTTCGCTGGGGTTGCGCACAATTTCATCCATGCTCGACTCGCGAAACCATGCCGCATCTGCACCGCGCACAACGCCCACAGGTATGCCGTTTGATTTCCCCATCACCAGTTCAGCGGCACAAGCAAGTTCGTCGGCAACGGCAATTTCGGTTACCTGCATCACACGGCCAAGTGCATCGGGTGTGCCGCGCAGGTCGAGCACGCCAGCAATGCCAGCAACCCCAATTGCTACGTCGGTGACACCTTTACGCCATGGGCGCCCAAAGGTATCGCTCACAATGACGCCAACATTGACGCCCAGCTTTGCTTTCACGATGTCGCGAATACGCCGCGCTGAGCGGTCGGAGTCGATAGGTAAAAGAGCAGCCTGACCACGTTCAACATTCGATAAATCGATTCCGCTGTTAGCACACACAAAACCATGCTTAGTTTCGGTAATGATGAGGTCGCCTCTGCGGCGCACAATGCGCACCGCTTCTTCTTCAACAAGTACTTTGTGTGAAAGCGGGTCGTCGGGGTCAATTTCAACGAGTCGACCTTCTGCTTTCGACACAATTTTTTGTGTCACAACCAAAACGTCGTTGTCGAGAAGCGGCCCATTGGGTTCACCTGAACATGCTTCAACAATGATGTCTCCTAGTTGCATGCCGGGAATAATTTCCCCAATTCCTTCAACACCCCACGCGGTTAACTTGCTCATATGGCTCTTATGTTGCCACGCCAATGGCGCTGAGGCACGTTTGGGTGAGTGCAGCAGAAATTTCTGCTGATTTCATAATGGTATTGGTAGCAATGCAGCGCATTCCTTCACGTTCCACAGCGGAAATGAGGTGCTCGTCGGCGGTATCGATGACGAGAGTGGAGGCAATGGGCGCATACAACCGGGCCACACCCACCACGCTGGGTTCATGCCCCATCTCACTCATCATGCGGTCGGCAGGGCCTTTGAGGGCCGCGCCAGCAACGATGGGGGAAATAGCTACAACAGTGTCGCGACGAGCCGCGAGTGTTGCGTCGAAGTTCTTGAGTGCTCGCATGGGACCAATGGAAACGATCGGGTTTGACGGAGCAATAATGACTGCATCGGCAGAACTCATATCGCCGAGCCCGAGTGCAGTTGCTTCAGCAACACCAGCAAAGCGAACACTGCGAATAGCAACTGAGTGGCGGAGCTTGACAAAGTATTCTTGAAATGAAATTTCACTACCGTCAACAAGCGTGACCATGGTGGAAACGCGATCATTGGTCATGGGAACTACACGAAAGCCAATGCCGAATGCTTGTGTAATTTCTGCGGTCACTTCTGCAAGTGTTGCGCCTTCTGCGAGGCGTGTTGTGCGATAAAAATGTGTCGCAAGGTCGCGGTTGCCTAAGCCAAACCACGATTCTCCGGCAAGTGAATGTGCAGGGCGCACATCGGCAAAACGCGACAGGTTTTCCATAGTGACAAAAGTTTCATTGGCAAGGCCCCAACCGCGCTCGGGGTCAATCGATTCCGACACGGTGTAGGTAACGGTGTCGAGGTCGGGAGAAATAGACAAGCCGTGCATCACGGTGTCGTCGCCGGTATTCACAATTGTCACGAGTTTGTTATGGGCAATGGCATGTTGGGCACCACGTAAGAAACGTGCAGCACCCACTCCGCCTGAAATCACACAAATCATGGGTGTTTGCTCCACATCATCTCCCTGATCGTAGAGGCGCAACTGTTAGAGTCAACGTTCATATGGCACGCGCATTAATTACCGGTATTACAGGTCAAGACGGACAACACCTTGCAGAGTTCTTGCACTCCAAGGGTTATGAAGTCTTTGGCATGATCAAGGGTCAAAACAACCCTCGTGCCGAACTCTTGCGCGATGAGTTCCCCTATGTTGAATTGGTGTCGGGCGACCTCACCGACCTGCCAAGTTTGGTGTCTACTCTTGAGCGTGCTCAACCCACCGAAATTTATAACTTGGGTGCAATCTCGTTTGTGCATTTTTCGTGGACCCAAGCCGAGCTCACTGCAAATACCACGGGTCTTGGCGTACTGCGCATGCTTGAAGCCATCCGCATGGTGGGCGGAGCACAAAATAACCCTATGCGTTTTTACCAGGCCTCTTCTTCGGAAATGTTTGGCAAGGTGCGTGAAGTACCGCAAACAGAACTCACCCCGTTCCACCCGCGTTCGCCATATGGCTGCGCAAAGGTGTTTGGCCACGACATCACTGTGAACTATCGCGAGA
>JBIKNT010000079.1:0-6777 GCA_044358465.1 Ilumatobacteraceae bacterium | reverse complement strand
TGACGCGTGCAATTTTTTTGTTGCTGTCGTGTGTGCTCTCGAGGAAAAAATTGCTCATACCAAGTATTTGAGCACAGAAACAGCACAGCGTCTACCTGAGTACATTGCTCCTTGTGAGGAACCTGTATCGCGGTGATCTCCACACACAAATACTCCGTTCGTGAGCGAAACCGGTTTCTTCGGTGCAAAGGGAGGTGACTGATCGGGTTGACCATGAACGATGCTGTAGGTACGCAAGTGCTGCCACGTATTTACCTGGGGCCCCCACCACTGCACAAGTTGTTGCGTCACTTTGCTCAGTAGTTCTGGCTCTGACTCTGTGGTAACGCCAGGGCAAGCTGCAGCAATGAGGTGCTTACCTTGCGGTGCATAGTGCGAAGAAATATTGCTCATGACTGCCATGTTGAGGACAGGGCCACTGTGTGAGCCATCTAATGCAATGAGTTTTTCCTGAGTAGGAGCAACATCGGCAGAGAAATACACACAACTCACGGAACGTGACGCAACTGCTGGAATGTTCAGCAGTGCCGATGCGGTGGGGCCTTCGGTAGCTACCACCACACAGCGAGCATGAATTTTTTCACCGTTGTTCAAAGTGACATATGTGCTTGTCACTTCACTGACAGGCGAATGAAGGTGCACAGTGTCGTTTAGCAGTTGAGCAGCGAGGTAATTGCTGAGCTCTCCCATGCCACGTGCAGGGACACCTGTTTCTCCGGCACTCAAGGTGCGGAAAATAATGTCGAACATACGACGCGATGTAGATAAGTCGGGATCAAGTTGAATTCCGCCCACGAGTGGTGTGAAAAAGGTGCTCACCATGCGCTGTGAAAAACCTTGTTCACGTAATGCCTTTGCGGTCGACATATCTTCACCTTGAAGTAGTCGGCGCGCAGGGCCACGCATAAGTTTCCACCGCAAGGCCGCAATACGTGCTTTGTCGAATACGTTTCCAATGGGCGCAAACGTTGTAGAGAAAAGTGTTGATGGCTCGCGCAATGGGTCGCCCACTACATGATTCTTTTTTCCCACTCGTACCAGAGCACCCGGTGAGAAGTACTTCATGTCGAGTGCGGCGAGGTCTACTTCGGTCTCAATTTCTGGGTACGCAGTCAGCAGTACTTGAAACCCTCTGTCGAGCAAGTAGCCGTCTAATTCATCGGTACGTACTCGGCCGCCCACTCCGTCGCTTGCTTCGTAGATAGCAACTTTCTTGCCGGCGCGTTGTAAATGCTTTGCGCACGACAAGCCTGCTAGCCCAGCGCCAACGATGACAACATCTAGGTCTGCTTGGTGTTCAGTAGTCATATGTTGAGATTACGACTGCAACAAGTTACGCAGCGCTTCTTCCAATGTGCTGTGAGAAAAGCGAAAGCCATCGGCGAGCAATGCATTGGGTACCACGCGTTGACCAGTGAAGAGCAGTGCATCGGCAAGTTCAGACCCGAGCAAGAGCTTTGGCCCAACGGGCGGAATTGCCATGAATGCTGGCTTGCGCAACACCTTCGCCAACGTTTTTGTGAATTCCGCGTTGGTGACTGGTGTTGGGGCGGTGAGGTTGACCGGCCCGGAAAGTGTGCTGGTGAGCAAGTGAGCAATCGCGCGCACTTCATCGGTAATAGAGATCCAACTTTGCCACTGTTTGCCATTGCCAAATTTTCCGCCTGCGCCTATTTTGAAGAGCGGAAGTTGCTTCTTCAGTGCTCCACCTTTGGGGCTCAACACAATTCCGGTGCGCAAAAATGCTGTGCGGATGCCGGCAGTAACTGCGGGGCTTGCTGCACTTTCCCATTCTTCGCACACGTTGGCGAGAAAAGTATTGCCATGTGATGCATCTTCACCGAGTACTTCACTGTCGCGCGGGCCATAAATGCCAATAGCGGAACCCGAGAGAAAAACTGTTGGTTGCTGTTCGAGTTCTGTGAGGCGTGCGGCGAGCAGCGCAGTGCTCTTTGTGCGGCTTTCCAGAATCTCTTTTTTGTACGAATCGGTCCATCGCTTGTCGCCAATGCCGGCGCCAGCCAAGTGCACCACACCTTGCACGCCTTCAAGATCTTTCGCGTTGAGTGTGCCGCGCGTTGGGTCCCATTGAACTTCCGATGCCGACTGAGGCGCACGTCGCACAAGTGCAACGGTCTCGTGTCCGTTGTCGTGGAGATGAGAAAGAAGTGCTTTTCCAATAAGACCAGTGGAACCAGTAACAGCAATACGCATATGCACAGCGTATGCCTCTTGTTGAGAGCCGACGTTATGGAGCGAGGAATGAACTGCCGTAGGATGTGTTCCCATGAGCACCCGCAAACTTGTTCTCACCGCACTGGTCTGCGGCATTGCAATTATTCTCGCTGGTGGTTTCAAGTTGCTGCAGGTGGCCACCGATGCCCCGCGTGTTGAGGTGCTGGCATGGGGAACGCCGGCAACCTTGGGCGACATGACCGTGGCGGTGGAAAAGGTAGAGAAAAGTACCGAGGCGACATTGGTCACGGTCACCATGCGTGGCGTCGCAATGGCAAAGGGTGCTTTTGAAGGGTGGCGCATGCTGGCCGAGGGTCGGGTCTTCACGCCCCTCACTCAACAGACCGCAACCGATGCCTGCCAAGAGGTTTCTGCAACTGCCGAGGTGCGCTGCACGGTGACCTTCGACCCCACCACGGCGACCCCCACAGTGGCCTACTTGCGCGCTGGGGCTCAACAGCAGTGGGGTACTGAGGGGTAATTCGGTTACGGTTGTCTTGCTATGGCTGAAACATATGACCTTGTTGTAATTGGTGGCGGACCCGGCGGATACGCCGCGGCGTTCTATGGGGCGTCGGCAGGTTTGTCGGTGGCGCTGGTGGAAAAAGACACCATCGGCGGAACATGCTTGAACCGTGGGTGTATTCCTGCAAAAGCATTCTTAGAAACCGCAGCGGTCAACCGCCATGTTTTGCATTCGGCAGAGTTCGGTGTGAACTCCACTCAAAACGGTGTCGACTTTTCAGTGACGCAAGCTCGTAAGCAAAAAATTGTCGATGGTCTGGTGAAAGGCCTCACAGGTCTCACCAAGTCGAAAAAAGTGACCTACCTCTTGGGTGTTGGTTCACTTGGCGCAAACAAAACAGTCACCGTCACTGCAGCCGACGGA
This sequence comes from Ilumatobacteraceae bacterium, assembly GCA_044358465.1. Lineage (GTDB taxonomy): Bacteria > Actinomycetota > Acidimicrobiia > Acidimicrobiales > Ilumatobacteraceae > F1-20-MAGs119. Next base: position 3,653 of record JBIKNT010000079.1, on the reverse strand, counting down.
TCCACACAGCAGGTTCAAGGTAAAAACGTCATCCTTGCTGCAGGCTCAGTTCCGCGCACCATTCCTGGTTTTGAAGTTGGCGGACCCATCATGACTTCAGATGAAGTATTGATGCTCAGCACATTGCCAGCACGCGTTGCTGTTATTGGTGGTGGCGCCATTGGCTGTGAATTTGCTTCAACATTTGCCGACTTGGGGAGCACCGTCACCATCCTTGAGGGCTTGCCAAAAATTCTTCCTGGTCTCGATGCCGACCTAGCCAATGTTGTGGTGAAGAGCTTTAAGAAAAAGAACATCGATATCAAAACTGGTGTTGCTGTGAAGGGTCACACACTCAATGGTTCTGGTGGAACAGTGGTTTCCTTCGGTGAAGGCGAAACTCTTGAAGTCGATGCCGTTGTGGTGTCAGTTGGACGTCGTCCATCTGCTGAACTGCTCGGTTTGCAAGGAACTGCCGTCAAACTCAGTGAGCGCGGCTTCATTGAAGTCGACGAGTACTGCACCACCGCTGAACCTGGTGTGTATGCAGTAGGCGACATCATCAATACGCCACAACTCGCGCACGTTGCCTACGCAGAAGCAATTCTTGCGGTCAAGCGTATTCTTGGTGAGCCAGTTGCCCCAGTGAACTACGACCGTGTGCCGTGGGCAATTTATTGTCATCCTGAAGTTGCTTGGGCTGGACATAGTGAAGACAGCGCAAAAGCAGCTGGCTACGACGTAGTTGTAGGTAAGCATCAGTTCCGCGCCAACAGTCGCGCCATGATCATTGGCGATACCGACGGGCTCGTGAAAGTAATTGCCAAAAAGAACGCCGATGGAACTGCTGGCCAAGTTCTTGGTGTGCAGATGGTTGGCCCGTGGGTCACCGAGCAACTCTCTGGTGGTTATTTGGCCGTCAACTGGGAAGCAACGGTGGCAGAAGTCGCCGAGTTCATCCAACCTCACCCAAGTTTGAGTGAATTGTTTGGTGAAACGATGCTCTCCATGACCGGGCGTAGCATTAACGCGTAATACCTTTTCTCAATACTTTTTAGAACACCTCAATAATGTAAGGACACAGCGACATGGCTGAAGTGAAGCTTCCACAACTTGGCGAAACAGTGACAGAAGGAACCATTACGAAGTGGTTCAAAAAAGTGGGCGATGCCGTTGCTGCCGACGAACCACTTTTCGAAGTATCGACCGACAAGGTCGACACTGAAGTGCCATCGCCAGTATCGGGAGTTCTCACCGAAGTTCGCGCAAAAGAGGGCGACACCGTTCCTGTTGGCGCAGTCATTGCTGTTGTGGGCGATGCAGGTGCTGCACCTGCGCCAGCCCCTGCTGCTGCGCCCACTCCAGAGCCTGCCGCTGCACCAGCACCTGCACCTGCACCGGCTGCTGAACCAGCACCCGCACCAGCACCCGCACCAACTGTTGTGGTGGCGAGTGCTGCGAGTGCCGGTGATGCACCGTTGCTGTCGCCAGTGGTGCGTCGCCTCATTTCAGAAAACAATCTTGACGTAGCAAAAATTGCGGGCACTGGCCCTGGTGGGCGCATCACGCGTGAAGACGTGTTGGCACTCATCGACGCTCAGGCCGGCAAGCAGGCACCGGCTGCTGCTCCGGCGCCAGCCGCTGTACCTGCTCCTGCTGCAGCACCCGCTCCAGCCCCTGCGGCGGCAAAGCCTGCTGCTGTGGCAAAGGCTGCACCAGCGGCCGATAGCAACGAGCGCGAGAAGCGCATCAAGTTGTCGAAAATTCGCAAGCTCACTGGTGAGCACATGATTATGTCGAAGGCAGTGAGCCCGCACACCTTCAGCGTGGTTGAAGTTGACTACGCAAATGTCGACGTTGTGCGTTCACGTGTAAAAAATGAATGGAAGAAAACAGAAGGTTTCAGCCTCACGTATCTTCCTTTCATCTCGCGCGCTGTTGTCGACGCACTCGTTGAGTTCCCGCATCTCAATGCGTCACTCGACGGCAATGAACTCGTTGTTCACCAATATGTCGACCTTGGCATTGCAGTAGACCTCGACTATCAAGGCCTGTTGGTGCCAGTAGTGCGTGATGCTGAATCAAAGCGTTTGCGTGCTTTGGCTCGTGAAATTAGCGATCTTGGTGCACGTGCAAAGGCACGCAAGTTGTCGCCCGATGAAATTCAAGGCGGCACGTTCACCTTGTCGAACAACGGCTCGGCCGGTTCTGTTCTCACCATGGCCGTCATCAACCAACCACAAGTTGGCATCATTTCTACCGATGCCATTGTGCGTAAGCCAGTAGTGGTGAATTTGCCAGACGGTGGCGAAAGTATTGCCATTCATCCGGTGGGCAAGCTTGCAATGAGCTGGGATCACCGCGCTTTCGACGGTGCATACGCAGCCGGCTTCCTCTCGCGTGCAAAAGAAATTCTTGAAACTCGCGACTGGTCTGCAGAGCTGTAATTCAGCGCTTCATCATGACATCTCCGCTGCATGTTCGTTGGTTAGGAAAGGTTCCTTATCGCGAAGCATTTGCAGTGCAACGTTCGCTCTTCGAACATTCACATGAACAGCATTTGTTGTTGCTCGAGCACCCGCACGTGTTTACCTATGGGCCAAGTGCCGACCTCAACAAAAACTTGAAATGTGTACCCAGTGAAGTGGGTGCCGACTTTGTCAAGGTCAATCGTGGTGGCGACATTACATATCACGGCCCTGGCCAATTGGTGGGTTATCCCATTCTCAATTTGCAGCCAAAACATGGTGGCAACGCGGGGCCTGCCGACACCAATGACTACGTGTTTCGTGTTGAGCAACTGCTCATCGACTCGCTCACTGAATTAGGCCTCAGCGACGTTGGCCGTCTTGCCGGTTACCCCGGTGTGTGGGTAGGCGTTGCAGCAAATGCACCAAGAAAAATCTGTGCCATTGGTGTGCGCCTGAGCCGCGGTCGCACCATGCATGGTTTTGCAGTCAACGTAGAAACAGATCTTGTCTATATGCGTGAACACATTGTTCCGTGTGGCATTGCTGAATATCCGGTCACCTCACTGCGAGAAGAAGGAATCGAAGCGTCGCTACAGGAAGTATCTGAAGTGGTGGCGCGTCATGTAGCTCTTGCTTTCGCCAATGGGCAAACTGCCCGTCAAGACGTTGCGTGGTATCACCGCCCAGAAGATCTTTCTGCATTCTCGCGTGGTGAAGGCGCAGGCGAACCTGTGCGGCTCATCTCGCGTTTGGCTCAAGCAGGCGTGGGTGACGGCCTCAAAATTGAAGAACGCAAACCCGATTGGTTGCGCCCGAAAGTTCGCCTCACTGAAGAAGTGATGGAAACGAAAAAGGTGGTGCGCGATCTTGGACTTGTGACCGTGTGCGAAGAAGCAGGGTGCCCCAACTTGTCGGAATGTTGGTCTGACCGCACTGCAACGTTCATGGTGCTCGGAGAACGTTGTACTCGTGCATGTGGTTTTTGTTTGGTCGATACTCAAAAGCCAGAAATTCCTGCGAGTGATGAACCCGACCGTGTTGCAGAGGCCATTCAACGTATGGGCCTCTTGCATGCAGTACTCACCATGGTTGCACGCGACGATTTAGCCGATGGCGGCATGTTGCACGTGGCGCAATGTGTTACAGCAATTCGCAAAGTATCGCCACTCACGCGTATTGAAACTCTCATTTCCGATGTGAAGG
>JBIKNT010000078.1:0-6852 GCA_044358465.1 Ilumatobacteraceae bacterium | reverse complement strand
GCATCGGAACGCCGTTCTGCTGCCGAAGTTGCATTCGATTCCGTTACGCAAGTTGCCTCTATCGCTAGTGCGCAACGTGCCCACTGGAGTGCTCGTGTAGAAGTTTTGCGTGAAGCACTTGAAGCCGCACGCAGTCGTGCGGGCCTGCAGCACCTGAAAGATGTTTCTGGTGTTGTTGGTGCCTTAGTCGACCTCGTCACTATCGATGCTGGTCGTGAAGAGGCAGTAAATGCTGCACTCGGCGACGCTATAGCCGGCATTGTGATGTCCGATGTAGATGCTGCGCGTAATGCGCTGAGCCAACTCGATGTGAAGAGCTTGCAAGGTGCCGTGCTTGCTTTGGGTGGCTCGAATACCGTTTCACCTGCGCAGCAGCCAGATGGCGCGTTGCTAGTGCGTCAATTTGTACGTGCCAATGGTGGGCAATACGAAGCCTCGGTTAATGCATTGCTCGACCGCTTGCTTGCCAACAGCGTGTGTGCAACATCGTGGGGTGCAGCAGTTGAAATTGCTCTCAACCATCCGCAACTGTTTGTTGTTACAGAGCGCGGCGACCGCTTCGCTACAACGGGCTGGCGACTTGGGGCTCAAGGCGATGCCGTGACGGCAAGCGCACTTGAAGACGCCATTGAAAGTTCGGCCATAGCAACTGCTGAGGCTGAACGACGCGAAGGTGAATTAAGCCGTGCGCGAGCAGAGGTGCTCACCGCCCGTGAGGCTCTCGCCGATATTGAACGTCGACACGACGTGTTGAAAACTGCCCGCTTGTCAGCTGCCGATTCGTTGTCGAAAGTCACGTCAGAACGCCGTGAAGTGATTGCAGAAACCGATGCGGTTCGTTCGCAGCGCGACGATGTTGGCGCACGTGTTGAACGTGCTGCACAGCGTATTAGCGAACTTGAAGCGCTTTTGCCGCGGTTGGAAGCCGACGAAGCTCAAGAAGCAGAAACCATGCGTGCAATTGGTGCTGCTCGGGCCAGCCTCGATGCACAGGCCTCTGAATTCGCTTTGCGTCAAAAAGATCTCGAAGTACGTTCTGTCGGTTTGCGCGAACGTAAGCAGTTTGTTGAACGGCGACTCAGCGAAACCGAATCGCGCCTCACTGCCGATACTGAAGCACGTGCCGCAGCTTCAGGTCAGCGTGAACGCATAGAGAGGTCATTTACTGCAATTGTTGCTTTGAGTGAACTCGTCGACCAGCATCGCATTACAACCGAGGCATTGTTGCAGCAGTTGCGCGAAGCTCGTCAAAAGCAAAGCGATGAAGTGCGTTCGGTTGCACAACGACTCGATGAAGCTCGCCGTGAGCGCAGTGCTAGTGAAAAAGCTCTCGACGATGCACGTGAACGTGGCCGTCGTACTGAAATTGAAGAAGCAGAAATGCGGATGCGCCTTGAGGCCTCTGTTGAAGCGCTACGCCGTGATTTAGAAGTGGAGCCTGAAGTTGCTGAAGCAGCCGAGGCACCAGAAGTTCCTGCGGGTCTGACCCCAGTTGCCCGTGCTCGCGACCTCGAGCGTGAACTGCGACTCATGGGCCCCATCAACCCACTGGCTCTTGAAGAATTTGCCGAATTGCAAAAGCGCAATGAGTTTCTTGAAGCTCAGCTTGAAGACGTGCGCAATACGCGCCGCGACCTCTTGCGTGTCATTAAGGCTGTTGACGAAGAAATTCAAACTGTTTTCACTACCGCATATGCCGACGTAGCGCGCAACTTTGGTGAACTCTTCGAAATGTTGTTCCCCGGCGGTAAGGGAACTCTTGTTCTTACGAGCCCGCAAGACATGTTGAACACCGGCATTGAAGTAGAAGCCAAGCCTGGTGGCAAAAACATCAAGAAACTGTCGTTGCTCTCTGGTGGAGAACGGTCACTTACTGCGTTGGCATTCCTGTTCGCAGTATTCCGTAGCCGCCCTTCTCCGTTCTATGTAATGGACGAAGTTGAAGCAGCGCTCGACGACCCGAACCTCACCCGCTTTTTGAGCTTGCTCGCAGAGTTCCGCAACGATGCGCAGCTCCTTGTGGTGAGCCACCAAAAGCGAACCATGGAAGCCGCCGATTGCCTCTTGGGTGTCACGATGCAACCTGGTGGTTCATCGAAAGTCATCGTCGAGCGCAACTCGTCTTCTGGCAACGAATGAGCGCGAACACCTACTGAAGCGAGTTGTATGAATACTGCACCCATGATTTTATTAATTCTTGTTGGTTTAGTTCTTGTCTTTGGTGTGGGGGTGGTGGTCTACAACCGTCGCTCATCTGCACTCCCTCAGGTTGAAGAGGCGCCAGCAAAAATTGCTGTTCAGGCCGAGGCCGAGGCAGAGGCAGAGGCAGAAGTTGAAGTCGATAGTGAATTTGAGGTGGAAGAACCTGAGCCCACACCAGGTGCGGTGCGACGTTTTGCGCGCGCGGCGGGAATTTTCAACGGGTCGTTTGCGGTATTGCGCGGAAAAGACAAGATCACGAGCGAAACATGGGACGAGCTTGAAGAAACTCTTCTGCGTGCCGACGTTGGTCTTCAAACAACAACAGCGCTGCTCGACACCTTGAAGTCGCGTGTTGGTCGTAAAGACATCAGCACACCACAAGAGTTGCTCGATGCGTTGCAAGGCGAGATGGCCGGGCAGCTGAGTAGCAACTCGCGTGAATTGCATTTCGACAACTCGGTGAAGATGCCAAACATATGGCTCTTTGTTGGGGTGAATGGTGTTGGAAAAACCACCACCATCGGCAAAGTTGCCTTTGCTCAAAAAGCTTTGGGTCGTTCGGTGCTGTTGGCAGCAGGAGATACTTTTCGTGCAGCAGCAGGTGAGCAATTGGAAACTTGGGCACAGCGCGCCGAGGTTCCGATTGTTCGCGGCAATGAAGGTGGCGACCCCAGCGCCGTCATTTTTGATGCTGTACAAAGCGCTGCGGCTAATAATCGCGAGCTAGTACTTGGCGATACGGCCGGCCGTTTGCAGAACAAGTCGAATCTGATGGAAGAACTGAAGAAGGTTCGTCGTGTCGCTGAGAAGGAAGCCGGAACAGTGACAGAAGTACTTTTAGTGATTGATGCAACAACCGGACAAAATGGTTTATCGCAAGCGGAACAGTTTGCTTTAGCAACCAATGTGACAGGCGTAGTCCTTACAAAACTTGATGGTTCCGCCAAAGGCGGCATCGTTTTTGCCATTGAAACCCAGTTAGGTATTCCAGTGAAATTGGTGGGTCTAGGCGAAACCATTGGGGATCTTGTGCCGTTTGACCCCGAAGAATACGTGCGGGAACTTTTCGCAGAGGGGTAACGTCTGAGGAGTATGAACACTTCTCGCTTCCGCTTAGTTCTCGTTGTTTGTGGCGTCGCTGCTTTTGGGTTGGTTGCCTGTGGTGATCAAGAGTCGCAACCGCAACCCATCTCTTTTTCACTTGCTGCGTCAACGCGTTCAGCAAGCGACGAGGTGGGTGCTCCTGAATCGAGCAATAGCGATGCAAAAATGATGGCGCCGAACTACTCGGTGGAATATGTGGTCGATGGAAAACTTGCCGACCTTGGCAAAGAAGCGTCAAGTTGGCGCGCAGAGACCAATGTTGTTGCGAGCGATGCAGATCTCAAAAAAATTGCAACTGCACTGGGAGTGAAAAGTGCTGAAGTGCAAACTTCACCAGGCGACCCGTATCTCAGTTGGTATTACTCAGGAGCCGTATCTTCTGAAGCATCGTCTCCTCCCAGTGTGGGTATGAGTGATTCTGATGCGGAAACAACAGCACCAGATCGAACAGTCGTTTCGCCACCCGTTCCTGAAAATGTGCCGACAAAAGATGCAGCACAAACCATTGTGCAGAAAATGCTTGCGAAAATGGGCGTTGACGTAGATGATGCGAACATTGAAGTAAATGGCGATGAGTACGGCGTGTGGGTAACTGCTTGGGAAACTTTCGATGGCATGCGTTCGCCGATGTCGTGGAACATTGGTCTCGGTGCAAATGGTGCAGTGACCTATGCGCAAGGCAACTTTTTAAAGTTTGCTCGAGGTGCAAATTATCCAGTTGTAAGCACTGCCGAAGCAGTACAGCGTTTGGGTGACCCGAGATATTCAGGTTGGTTTGGCTATGGCGCAGTGAGCAGTAGAGAAGTTCTCGCCCAAGACATGACGCCTATTCCTGCAGTGGAAGATGTAGTGCAAACCATTCGCCTCACCAAAGTGTCAGCATCGCTCACCCCTGTTATTGCGAGTGACGCAACGTTGTGGTTGCTTCCATCGTATGAATACCTCACTTCTGAGGGGTACGCGGTCAGCGCTCTTGCTCTCGACGACAAATACATTGAACAGACTCCAATAAGTACTGTTCCCGATAGTGATGTTGATGTCACTGTTCCCGGTGCAGGCAGTGGCAGCACGGGCTCGTCAACAGGCGGAACCCCTCCAGTAGATGGGGGAGTAGCTGAACCTGTGCCTACGCCACAAACCGTTTTGCCAACCGAGAACGACGCAAAAGCTTTGGTGGGCCTCAATGAAGATGAAGCAGTGAAGATCATCGAAGGAAACGGTTGGACCTATCGCATTGGTTCCCGTGACGGGGAACAGTTCATGTTGACCAAGGACTACTCAACATCTCGGCTCACTTTGGGTATTGAAAAATCTATTGTGGGCACCGCGACTATTGGCTAAGGGGGCCAACAAGGCCGCTTTTCGCTAGCCTCATATTTACATGTTCGACAATCTCAGTTCCCGTTTTGAATCCATTCTGAAAAAGGTGCGCGGCAAGGGCCGTCTGACCGAAGCAGATGTCGATGAAGTATTGAGTGAAATTCGCGCTGCGCTTCTCGATGCCGACGTCAACGTTGGAGTAGTGCGCACGGTTGTGGCGCGCATTCGCGAAGCGGCAATTGGTGCAGAACTCTCGCAGGCGCTCGACCCCGGTCAACAAGTAGTGAAAATTGTGAGCCAAGAGCTCACAGCGATGCTGGGCGGCGAGACCCTCAAAATTTCCTATGCAAGTAAGCCGCCCACTGTTGTGCTTATGGCGGGTTTGCAAGGTTCTGGTAAAACCACTAGTGCTGCAAAGCTCGCACGTTGGTTTAAATCGCAAGGTCGTCATCCGCTGTTAGTGGGGGCCGACCTTCAGCGGCCAGCTGCAGTAGAGCAGTTGCGCACGCTGGGCAAGCAAATCGATGTGCCGGTCTTTTCTGAACCAGGTGACCCGGTAACAACTGCAACTCGTGGTCTTGCTGAAGCACGACGCATTGGAAAAGACGTGCTCATCGTCGACACCGCCGGACGTTTGTCTATTGATGCCGACCTCATGGATGAAATTCGGCGCATCTCCGATGCCGTTACTCCGAACTACACCTTCCTTGTCATCGATGCAATGACGGGTCAAGATGCGGTGAATACCGCCGAAGCATTCCACAACACATTGGCAATTGACGGCGTTATTTTGTCGAAGCTCGACGGCGACGCCCGCGGTGGTGCTGCTTTGTCGGTGAAAGAAGTTATTGGTCGCCCCATTGCCTTTGCGGCCACTGGCGAAAAGCTCGACGCCTTCGAGCAGTTTCACCCCGACCGCATGGCGGGGCGCATTTTGGGTATGGGCGACATGCTCACGCTCATCGAACAAGCCGAGTCGGTCTTTGAAAAAGAAGAAGCCGAAAAAGCTGCTGCGAAATTATTCGAAGGCGATTTCACCCTCGACGATTTCCTCGATCAATTGCAACAGGTGAAAAAGATGGGCTCGATGTCGAGCATCATGGGCATGATTCCTGGCATGCCAAAGGCGGCTAAAGGTGCCGAAATAGACGACGACATGCTCAAGGTCACCGAGGCCATCATTCGCTCCATGACCAAAGAAGAACGCCGCCAGCCAGAAATTATCAACGGATCACGTCGCACCCGCATCGCCAAAGGCAGCGGCACCACGGTGCCCGACATCAACAAATTGGTGAAGCAGTTCACTGAAATGCAAAAAATGATGAAGCGAATGGGTGGAATGGCCGCACTTTCGGGCGGTAAAGCGAATAAAAAGGGCAAACCCGGCAAGGTGAACCCCATCAAGATGGCCAAAGCCATGCGTGAGATGGGTCTGAGCGACCTCGCTGGGCCAGGTGGAAGCATGAAGGGCTTCCCGCCGCCGGGAAAGAATCCTTCAGGAATACCTTCTGAAGGGTTCCCCGATTTTCGCGACTTCCGATAACCTTTCCGAGTCCCGTCGTTGGGCTTTACCAGCGGCAACCGTTCCAGGAGTTCTTACATGTCAGTCAAATTGCGCCTCACCCGTGTTGGAAAGACCAAGCAACCTCATTACCGCATCGTGGTAGCCGACGAGCGTCGTTCACGCGACGGTCGCTTCATCGAGATCCTCGGCCAGTACAACCCACGCACCGAGCCTTCACATTTGAATGTCGACAACGACAAAGCTGTGTCGTGGTTGCAGCAAGGTGCGCAGCCAACAGAGCGCGTGCGTAAGTTGCTGGAAATTTCTGGTGCATGGGCGCAGTTCACTGCATCAAAGAGCGCGAAGTAAATAGCGTGTCGTCTTCCGACAACGCCAACCTTGTTCCAGCACCAACCGCAATTGCTGTTTTGGAACACGTCGTACGTTCCATCGTCGACAACCCCGACGCAGTGCATGTTGATGCGCGCGAAGATGACGACAAGGTGTTTCTTGAAGTTCGCGTCGGCGAAGGCGACCTCGGTCGTGTTATCGGCCGTCGTGGTCGTACTGCACAAAGTATTCGCACAGTAGTGCGTGCGGCTGCAAGCCGTGATGGCGTCGCAATCGACGTCGACTTTGTTGATGAATGAGAACACCCCACAAGATCTCCTAGAGATAGGTCGGGTAGGCCGTTCACATGGCGTGAAAGGCGAAATGTACAT
>JBIKNT010000077.1:0-6883 GCA_044358465.1 Ilumatobacteraceae bacterium | reverse complement strand
TGTCTTTACCGAGAGCAAACATGTGCCGGCTTTTTTCGGCGCAACAAGCGTTGTTGACTTCGACAACTTGCATCCACCAGAAACCGCATACTTTGCTGCACCCTTGGATCCAGGAGTTAAGAGCTTCCTCACAGCAACACTCGAGCCAACTTTCACCATGCGCACTGGTTGTGTTTCCACTGATGCCCCCGACTGAAGTGCTTCACCTGCTTGTGACACGGTGAAGGTGTACTTCTGCCAAGCGTCAAGACCCTTCACCACACATGATGTTGTTGTTGACGTACAGGTTTTACCACCGGGTGACGCCGTCACTGTGAAGGTCGCATTTGTAGTCACCGCATTTGAAATCCATGACACTTCAACACTTCCATCACCTATTGCTTTCGTTCCCGAGATGAGAACGCTTGCAGGTTGCTGAACCGGTTGTGGAACGGGAATTGCTGCCACTTGTTGCTGTTCTTCCTCACGCTCCTTGCGTTGCTCACTTGGCGTCGGTGCCGCCGGCGGGGGCACATCAACCGCGGCGTCAAGTGTTCCATCACGGTTCAAGCGTGCAATTCGCACGTTGATGTCTTCAGAAGATCTATCTATGGCAGCAAAGATGAGCCGCCCTTCCTTGTCGGCTTCAACGGGGGAAACCGAGTTGAGAGGTACATATCCTTTGTGCGTCAGAACTCCGTCTGTACCAAATGTTGTATCGAGTACGCCAGCCACGCTGAAGCGACGAATTGATACTTCCCGAATTTCTCCTTCTACCTCGTCATCAATCCATGCGCTGTTCACCACGTAAATTTCTTTTGTCGTGGGAGATAAAACAACACCATCACTCGGGCTCAATTCAAGTGAGACAAACGCGCCGCGTGTCTTGATTGCAGGATCAAGTGCTCCATTTGCGGTGAGTGCAACCACATCTGATATTTGTCGCCCGTCCCAGTCACAATCATCATCGTCAAGTCGTTCGCCCACGCTGCGCATCACTACTACTTGTCCGGAGTCGGCCACTTCGTAATCGGTCCATGTGCAAACAGAGTCGTCAGTTGGCGCTTCGTCAACCTGGGCAAAGCCCCCAACACCGTATGAAGTATCGAGTGCCTTGGTGCCTGGCAACAAGCGCACAAAACCATAGATGCTGTTCTTCCATGCCGGAACATAATCGTTTCCAGCGCCATCAAACTTGAGGTTGGAACTCCAGTTGATGCTCAACCCAGTTCCTCGGGGGCTCATAAAGCGCTCTTGCGAAACTGACCTTCCACTTTGTGTTTTGGTGATCGTGCCGATAGCCGGCACAGTCCGCGGCGTGCCTGAGATTTCCTCCATCATGTACCCCGGAATGTAGATGGTGTTGTTCGCGCCCAATTTTGGATCCACCTCTGGGGTCCACGTGTTGCCATTCACGGCTGCTTCAGTTCGTAGCGATGCGGGCATTTGTTCGGTCTGCACAGACGCTGGGCTGCCATCACTTGCAAGATCAATCAGTGCATCAGTTTTTGTCTTCGCAATAGAGAGCCCCGTGACAAGAGCTTGTATTTGACCTTCTTGGTCAACACGAACATCACTCAGCTTTGGCCGCGACGAAGTGTTTTGGGCATAAACAATTCGCGATGCATCTGCAACATCACACATACCAAGTGTTGAGTTGCATGCAACAAGACCGCTGGTGTCTGTCTCATAATCGTTATAGAAGGTAACCAGCGCAAGGCCTGTGGGCGCAACTACTGGTTGGTTGTAATAGATGTCTGATCCATCTTCCGATGTATCGAAGAACGAGAAGTGAGTAACAGCAGTCCATTGCCTGGAATCGGTATTGAGTACGCCACGCACTACAGAACTATTTTGGTAGTTGTTTGTGGTGACAATAAGTTCTGGGAGTACCTCCACCTCATTTTTCATACGAACGCTTTGCGTTGAGACTGAATGAACACGGGAGGTTCCTTCGGTGGCCGCAAAGATGCCGTTGACTTCACCTTCTCCTCCATCAAGTAGATCGTCTATCTCTGTTGTAGTGCCTTTGACCCCCCGCTCATTAAAGAAAAAATCAAAGCCTGCTACCGGGCCTGGGCAATAATCATTAGGTGCGCAGTCAGTGAGGTCTGGGCCACGATAAACACCAGCCAACGCTGATGTCACTCCATTGGAAATTGTTGAATTCAGTGACGTATCTACAAGAAGTGGATCCCAGTTGTCGTGTTGCGCATCGGGAATCGCATTGACTCCGCCGTTGGCCGCTTTGGTATCAATTTGACCACGGGACGTGAGGGAAACAATCTGTTGTGTTTCGTTCCCGTACCGCTTGAGCATGAGTGCATCTGCCGCAGTTCCCCGCCTACCGACAACAATTTCAGAAATGCCTTCAGGAGCAATTGCTTCAAGAGCAATGACGCCTGCATCGCCGTAGTTAGCATTCGGTGTTGAGCCACCAAATGTGAAGGCGCGAATTTCATTTACTTCTTTCCAGTTGTTCTCTTCAGGGCTGGCACCCGAGTTCAGAATCTCCACATAGTTTTGCATCCACAGCAAAAGATTTCCCTGTGAATCAAAGAGGATCTTGTTCACCGAGTAGTCCTTCAGTTCAAACTTGACGAACCCTCCTTCGCCAAAAGTTGTATCGAAGGTTCCATTACTCAGCAGCCGAGCCTGCACCAAAGTGTTGATGGACTCACCTTCAATCATGCCGCCCTCATGAAAAGCAATATTCGAACTACCATTGCTGTTGCGGTGAAGAGTCAAGTTACTTCGGATCCGACTCGTTAAGCCGGCGAGGGGAATATCAATAAAACCAGAACCGTCGGTACCAAACCCGCCCACCTTGGCGTTGCGTTCACGTGGAGCGCTGGTATCGCTCGAAACAGTGTCGCTCGTGGTGTCTTCACTCGCAGGTGAGGAACCTGATCCACACGCAGAGACCACGAGTGCCCCCGCCAGGAGTCCAAAGAGAACCCGCGACATAGGTCGTTTTCCAAAAGTGTGTTTCATGCTGATTCCTTTGAGTGGCCAAATGGCGATGACATCAAGATTAAATTGATATTTAAATGATAATCCTGGTCGTCCAGCATTAGTGGTCAGGTCTAGGCGCCAACGGGCGCCCTCTTTATTCAACCCACGGCATAAAGTGGCTACATGGAAATTGAAATGATCGTTGAAATCCCTCAGGGTTCGCGCAATAAATATGAAATGGACCACGAAACTGGCGCCATTTGGCTCGACCGCACGCTCTTCACGGCCACCCAGTACCCCCTCGATTACGGCTTTTTTCCCCACACCCTCGGCGAAGACGGCGATCCGCTCGACGCCCTCATTTTGTTGCCTCAGCCCACATTCCCTGGCTGCCACATGTGGGCTCGCCCCATTGGCGTGTTCTGGATGACCGACGAAAAGGGGCCCGACGCCAAGGTGCTCTGCGTTCCTTCACGCGATGCCCGTTATGCGCACTACCGCGACCTCACCGACGCGCCCGATTTTCTCTTGGCTGAAATCGCCAACTTCTTTGAGGTCTACAAACTCATCGAACCCGACAAGTCAACAGAGGTTGGCGGTTGGAATGGCGTTGCTGAAGCTGAAAAGGAAATTGCAGCGGCTATTGCCCGCTACGTTCCTTAAGTCATGAGCGTTCGCGGCAAAGCTTTTATTGCAGGGGCTTACGAACACCCGCTGCGCACCATTCCAAACAAAACAGTGCAGCAAGTGCACGCAGAAGTTGCTGCAGGCGCACTTGCCGACGCTGGTCTTTCCTTTTCCGATGTCGATGCGTATTTCTGCGCAGGTGATGCACCAGGTTTTGGTGCGCTGTCGATGGCTGAGTACTTAGGCCTTCAACTCACCCATATTGACAACACCGAAACCGGCGGTTCTTCATACCTCTTACATGTGCAACATGCCGCTGAAGCAATTGCTGCGGGTCATTGTCATGTTGCACTCATCACCCTTGCGGGCCTACCTCGCAGTTCAGGTGCAGGTATTGGTGGTGCTGGTCGTTTTGGTTCTGCCCCTGAAGTGTCGTTTGAAAACTTCTTTGGTCTCAGCATTGTTGCTGGCTATGCAATGGCCGCGCGTCGGCACATGTATGAATTTGGCACCACAAGCGAACAGCTCGCTGAAATTAAAGTTGCTGCCGCAAGTCATGCACAACACAACCCCAATGCGTTTTTGCAAAATGCAGTCACTGTAGAAGAAGTGTTGCAATCGAAAATGGTGGCCGACCCATTACATATGCTCGATTGTTGTGTGGTCACCGACGGTGGTGGCGCCCTCGTTGTGGTGTCACCAGAAGTTGCACGCACACTTTCTCGGCAATGTGTTCCGGTGCTGGGCACTGGCTTTGCTGTGAAGCACGTGAACAACGGTCGCATCGACCTCACTCATACCGGTGCCGTGGTGTCGGGGCCCCGCGCATTTGCCGAAGCAGGCCTGTCTCCTCGTGATATTCGTTATGCCTCTATATACGACAGTTTCACCATCACAGTTCTCACCACCCTTGAAGATCTCGGCTTTTGCGAGAAAGGCAAAGGCGGCGAGTTCGTTTCCAATGGTGCACTGCAAGCACCCTTTGGCAAACTTCCGTTCAATACCGACGGCGGCGGGCTATGCAATAATCACCCCAGCAACCGCGGTGGCATCACCAAAGTCATAGAAGCAGTTCGTCAACTCCGCAACGAGGCACACCCTGCAGTACAAATTCCTAACTGCCAATTTGCTCTCGCGCATGGCACAGGTGGCAACCTCGCTACCCGCATGGGTTCGGCCACACTCATTCTTGGGCAAGAGGCATAACAATGTCGTTCTTGCCACTTGCCGATGTTGAAGTAAACAATGAAACACAGCCTTTTTGGGATGCACTGCATAACAACACCTTGTTGCTTCCCCGCTGCACTTCATGCACTTCGGTGGTGTGGTATCCACGTGCACACTGCCCCATATGTTTTTCTACCGAGTTGCAGTGGGAAGAAATGTCGGGGAACGGAACTGTGTATTCCTACAGCATTGTTGCCAAAGGCAACGGCCGTTGGAGAGAGTCGGGCCCCTACGTAGTTGCTTATGTTGAACTTGCTGAAGGCCCGCGCATTCTCACCAACATTGTTGGGGTTGCACCGAGCGAAGTACACATCAATATGCCCGTGACAGCAGTGTTTGACACCGGCGACGATGGCCGTGTGTTACTGCGCTTTACAGCCACTTCCTAGCCACGCCATTGGGTGCAATTAATATGCCTTCGTAGACTTTTTGTTAATACTGCGTTTACGCCCTGTTTTGATGCCATTCGGAAAGACCCGAGTGTTTATGATCATGTCAACGGCATATTTGCCGTAAAACCACCACCTAGACACCGGGAGAAAACCTTGACTCAACGTCGTTCAAAGAAATGGTTACCGCTGGTAGCCACCCTCGCACTCGGAGCAGGACTTGTTGCTTGTGGCAGCGATGACACCTCTACTGAGGCAACAGATGAAACCACTGCAGAAGTCATTACCGATGACACCGCAGCAGATACAACCGACGCCCCTACAGAAGAGACGGGTGAAACCTTCCCCGCTTCGTGGGAATCAAACTTCACACCATGGTCAGCCGATGCTGCTCCTATTGACTGCCGTCCAGAAGAAGGCCCGTTGAAGGCTGCATGGGTTTACGTAGGCCCAATTAACGACGGTGGCTGGACCACTGCACACAACAAGGCTCGTGAAGCTGTTCAAGAAAAGTTCGGCGACAAAATTGTGACCACCTACAAGGAAAACGTTCCTGAAGGTGACCAGACCGCACAAGTGATTGAAGACCTCATTGCCGACGGTAACACCGTGGTATTTGGAACGTCATTTGGTTTCCAAGATGCATTTGCTGCTGCTGCTGAAAAGCACCCAGACGTGTGCTTCGAATTCGCAACTGGCTACAAGAGTGCACCAAACCTTTCACAGTTCACAGGTGCTGCTGAAGATGCTGCATTCCTCACCGGTATGGCCGCAGGTGCTGCATCAAAGACCGGCAAGCTGGGTCTTCTTGCATCATTCCCCATTCCTGAAGTACTTCGTGGAATTAACGCATGGACCTTGGGCGCACGCTCTATCAACCCAGAAGCAGAAGTCAGCCTCGTATGGACAAGCACATGGTTCAACCCAGCACTCGAGCGCAAAACTGCTGAAGCACTCATTGCTGGTGGAGCCGACACCGTTGGTGTAGTTGCACAAGACTCACCAGCTTCTGGTGACGCTGCAAAAGCTGCCGGTGTTCCATGGTCGGGTTACGACAGTGACCAAAGCATGAACTACCCAGAAGTGTGGCTCACTGCTGCTACTTACGAATGGTCAACATATGAACTTCCACGTATTCAAGCCATCCTCGATGGCACATGGGTTGCAGGTAACTACTACGGCGACATGGCCGATGGTCATATTCGTTTGGCTCCACTCGGACCAATTGTGACCGACGAAACTCGCGCGCTCATTGAAACAAAGAAGGCAGAAATTGTTGCCAACTCTGGCGTGATGTTCTCTGGACCGTTGAACGACAACACCGGCAAGGAAGTTATTCCTGCTGGCAAGCAAGCAACGTATGAAGAACTCATGGGCATGAACTACCTCGTTGAGGGAATCAAAGGCGAAATTCCAAAGAGTTAATTCTTTTTGGTCAAAAGGGGCGGGCCTTCGGGCTCGCCCCTTTTTTATTGTTTAATTTTCTTTCCTGCAACCCAAATATGTGAAATATCTCGTGGCCCCGAGAGGCGAACAATTTTTTCGAAGATGCGTTCTTCGCCGTCAACATCGTCATATACGCGCAAGCCAGAGTCACTTCGTGAAGTGTCTATAACAATGGCATCAAAATGATTTCCTGCTGCAATGACACCGGCATTGAGCCCCAACATATTTGCACCACCAGTTGTTGCCATATAAAAAGCCGC